>JAFQUG010000213.1 GCA_017408625.1 Clostridia bacterium
CAAGTGAGTTGGAATACGGAGAAATTGAAACCGGCACGGTCCCGGGAGATTACATATTCCATTCGGTAGACGGTGTGCTGCTCAAATATCACATCCCCTCGGGTACGGTCTCGACAGTTTGTCAGGATCCGTTTTGTTCGCATGAAAGATACAGCTCCTCCTGCCCGTTTGCCATCAGTTCGCGCTTGATGACCTCTATTGGAAACAAGTTGTATTACGTTTTGGACAGAGCCGAAGGACAAAACCACCTCCGCTCTTATGACGGCCAAAGCATGAAAACAGAACAACTACACACCTCAAACGGGATCATTTCCCGCCTTTACTCCTACAATTACTATCTCTATTATACCGAAAGGGTTCCCGCAAAAAACGAAGGTGAGTACAGAACCACCATTTACAGGCTGGACACGCAAAGCGGTGCACTTGAAGTGATCGATTGCGGCGATCCGTCTTTTGTGATCGAATTCATTGAAGCCGGCAGGATCGTTTGGAAGGATATGTGGAGGGATGACCTTGACAGCTACTACTCTACCGACTTGAACGGAGACGATTGGCGCGCATACGATCAGAATTGTTGCCGTGAATGGGGAAAATATAAGCTGCGCTGGGAACTGGGCAAAAAGGATATTGACAAGATGTATTGTAAGGATCTTTCGACCGGTGAAGAAATTTTAATAGCAGAGAATATTGCCGATTTTTACCTTTACGGTGACAAAATGGTTTACTTTAAATTTGCTTCTACGAGAGTATGGACCGATGAATACGGTATGCAGATCCGCGATCGATACGGCGGCAACGTATACGTTGTGAATTTAGACGGCACAAACGATCGCCTATTGTGCCACGTAGAGGATTTTGTTTACTTGTTTCCGTCAATGGATAAAAACAATCAGTTTGTTTGCGGTGATTGGGTAGGGTTTCTCTCCGAGCGTTACTATTCGTCCTCCCCCGGAAACACTCCGGCGCTTTTGACGTCCGATATGCTGATCGTTAACGTGGTCACGGGAGAATACAGGTTTATCAAATACAATCCTTACGAATGATGGAGGGGGCTACAATGAAACATAAAATTTTGATCATTACATTGACCTTGATCGCACTTTTGCTCTGCTCCTGCGGGCAAAAGCAAGAGCAAAGACCGGAACGAAAGCCGCTCCATACCTTGCCCGAAAGGATCACCGAAAGCGAGCTTGACAACGGAGAAATGGAAACCGGAACAGTTCCCGGAGATTACGTATACGGATCAACGACAAACGACGTCCTGATCAAATACCATATTCCGTCGGGCACGGCAACGTGGGTCTGTCAGGATCCGTTTTGCGCCCATGATTACCATTGTCCGTTCAGAGTGCCGGATCACTGGTATGCTGCAATTGGAAATATCTTGTATTACGCCAAGGAAATAGACGGTCAGTCGCATTTGCGCTCTTATGACGGTGAGAGCATAAAAATCGAGGAGATCCTGATCTCAGACGGTGTTCTGAGTCGTCTGTTTTCCTATAACTACTATCTCTATTTTTCCGAGTTGGAGGTTGTAGACCATAATACTATCGGCACCGTCATTTACAGGTTAGATACGCAGACAGGAACGACCGACGTCATTGATTGCGATGATCCGTACGCAACGATACACGCAATTGAGGCGGGCAGAATCGTTTGGGAAAGAGGAGAAGGATATTTCTCCACAGACTTAAGCGGAGAAGACAAGCGTCCCTATACCCCCGTGTTGCAGCGAGAATGGGGCAATTACGTTTACACGTGGGCACTTGACGCCAATGGTGAGTTCGTTCGTTTATCCAGAAGAGACCGTTCCACAAATCAAGAAATCGTGATTGCACAGGATTTTGACTGGTTTTATTTTTACGGCGACAAGGTCGTGTATTGGAAACGTACGGAAACACCGAGATACGTTACCTCGGACGCCGGCAAACAGATCAAGGATGAATGGGGAGGAAACGTTTACGTCATGAATTCGGACGGCTCGGACGCACATCTGTTATGCCACGTGGAAGAATTCTGCTATGGATACATGAACCCCATATCCTGCGGCGATTGGGTTGGGATCATCTCTCAAAATTACTATCCGGATGAGAATGACTGGAGCGGGGCTTCCCTAGCCTTTACCGACATACTGATGGTCAACGTTGTAACCGATGAATATAAATTGATCAAGTTTAATTCTTATGAATGACGAGGGGAGCTATGATGAAACGAAAATTATTACTCACCATCCTTGCCCTGCTTTGCATCCTGCTTGGCTCCTGCGGGCAAAAGCAGCAGCGACCCGAGCGGCCGACGCACGAAAGGATTACGGCAAGTGAGTTGGAATACGGAGAAGTTGAGACCGGAACGGTTCCGGGCGATTACATGTTCCAGGCCTTTAACGGTCTGCTGCTCAAATACCACATCCCCACGGGTACCGCATCGCCCGTTTGTCAGGATCCGTTTTGTCCGCACGAAAGGTTCGGATCCTCATGTCCGTTTGCCATTAGCTCGCGCTTGATGACCTCGATTGGAAACGTTCTGTATTACAATCTGGATTCTTCATCTTCAGATGGACAACACCATCTGCGCTCTTATGATGCTGACAGCATGAAGGTAGAGGAAATTTACACCTCCAACGGGCTTTTGAGTCGCATTTTCTCTTACAATTATTATCTCTATTTTATGGAGTCTCTTCCTACCCAAGTGGAAGGCGATTTTAAAGTCACATTCTACCGCTATGAAACGCAAAGCGGTGAGCTCGAGGTCATCGACTGCGGACATCCGTTTGCCAGGATGGAGCTGATCGAGGGCGGCAGAATCGTTTGGGTGGATGATCTCGAATATTACTCCACCGATCTGGACGGGGGCGATTGGCGTGTATATGATCAAAACTACTGCCGCGAATGGGGAAAATACAAGCTGCGCTGGACGCTTGGCAAGTGGACGTATGACAAGATGTACTGCAAGGATCTTACCACGGGCGAAGAGGTGCTGATCGCAGAGGACGTGGCGGATTTCTACGTTTACGGCGATAAGCTGCTTTACGTCAAGTTCGTGGAGAACCCCCAGATCTGGATTACGGTGGACGGAGATGATCACAAGGATCTTTACGGTGGCAACATTTACGTTGTGGACCTGGACGGAACGGATAGCAAGCTATTGTGCCACGTAGACGGTTTTGTATACGGAGGCCCGTCACCCAACAGACATAACGAGTTTATATGCGGCGATTGGGTGGGTTTCATCTCGGAAAATTATTATCAAGACAAACATGGAAATCACAACCTCACTTCTACCGACATGCTGATCGTCAACGTGGTCACGGGAGAATACAGATTGATCAAATACAATCCTTTTGAATGATGAAACAACTTTTTTTTGAAATCAGAAAAATCGGGCTTTCCAAGCTGACGGTGGTCATCGTGCTGATACTACTGCTTGTGACGGGCGGACTTGCCTACAATCAGGCATCCAAGGCACCCGAGTCGCAGCAAACACGACAATATGAGAAAAAGATCTCGGCCGTGATCTCTAACGCCAAGCGGCAGTATCAGCAAAGCCTTTACAACTCCGAGGACAGCTATGCCACGCTGTACTTTGAGGACGTTATCGACATTTATACCGATCTCAAGGGGCTTGAAATTGCCGAGCAGCCGGTCAGCGGTTGGGATACTTATTTGTCCTTCAGCGCAGCAAATCCGCTGCTCTTGATCTGTGCCGTATTTCTCTCGGTGCAGCTGTTCAGTGTGGACCGCAAGACCGGCATGCACCCCATCATTTACGCATCGGCCGGCGGGCGGCTCCGATACGTCACAAGCAAAATTCTTGTCATGCTGCTCTCGGCATTCACACTCAGCGCACTCTTTTTTGGCATCTCGCTGATCGGCATGCTGCTTGCCACGCTGCCGGATGGAGCGACCTTTTCCTTTGCGGGGCTTGGCGAATACGTGCAAAGCTTCGGTGTCTTTCTCGGCGCGCCCTATGCCCTGCGCACCTGGCAAGCCATCCTCCTGCTCTTTGCCATCCGCACCTCTGTTACGGTGTTCGCGTGCGCGCTGGTGGGACTTCTGACCTATGCGCTCGGCAACCGCCTTGTGGCCTTGGTGCTCTCCCTCTTGGTTTATGCCGTCAGCCTTGTGCTGGACGGGCGCACGTATCTCAACACAGACGTCATCCTTGACCATTGCAATCTGGTAGCAGCCACGGACGCAGCCACCTTCCTTTCCAGATACCAATGCGTGCGAATCTTTGGCAAGCCGATCTCGGTTGTGCCTGCCATCTTAGGTCTCTACATAGCTCTTGCTTTGCTGTGCCTTGGCGGCATCGTGCTTTTGCATCAGAAATTTGCAAACATCCGCTTTAATCTTGCCGGTCGGCGCACGCGCGACACGCGCACCGCGATTGGTGCACGCACGCTGCTTGCCTGGGAATTCAAAAAGCTGCGAAAGAG
>JAFQUG010000214.1 GCA_017408625.1 Clostridia bacterium
CTTTACATAAATTAGATTATGACAATGCAAAGGTAAATTTGCGCCTGTCCGGGGCGTCGAGGACGTCGCCCCCTACGGCTGGGGTATGTTGTTCAATTTACTTTTACGCAATTTCGCAATAAAGAACCCGTCCGTGCCGTGGGCGTCGGGGGTCAGCGTCAGCATGCCTTCCTGCGAGCAAATGCCGCCGAAGCTGAAATTCTCGGGGGCAAATTCGGGGTGAGATGCCAGAAATCTTGCCACGTTCTGCTCGTTTTCCTCGGGGAAAATGGTGCAGGTGGAATAGACCAGTATGCCACCGTCCTTGACGTAGCGGCAGCAGTTTTGCAAAATGGCAAGCTGAATGTCGGGCAGGGCAGCCGCGTCCGAGAGATCCTTGTAGCGGATCTCGGGCTTTTTGCCAAGCACGCCAAAGCCGGAGCAGGGCACGTCGCAAAGCACGCGGTCGGCAATATCCCGCAGCTCGGGGTCGTGCAGTCTCGCGTCACGCTCACGCACCTCTATGATATCAATGCCGAGGCGAGCAGCACCGCTCTCAATCAGTGAAAGCTTGCTTTTGTGCAGGTCGTAAGCCAAGATTTTACCCTCGTTTTGCATGCGAATTGCCGTGCCAAAGGTTTTGGAACCGGGGCAAGCGCATGCATCAATGACGCAGTCACCGGGCTGTGCGCCCAGCACCTCGACACAGATCTGCGAGGCGAGATCCTGCACAAGGACCAATCCCTCTTGCATCTGCGCAGAGCCGGAGGGGATGAAATCGGGCGCGCGGAGTGCCGTAGGCAGCACGTCCGAGGCTTGCACGCGGTACCCAAGCTCACAAAGCTCACTCGCCATTTGCTCGGGCGAGGTCTTGAGCGTATTCACGCGCAGCGTCACGGGCGGTGCGTGGCCAAATGCCTCCATGACCGATTCCGCGCGTTCGCGGCTGAAGATGTCGACCAGCTTGCGGCAAAGCGGGATGGGAAGGGAATAGGTCACCGACAGGTATCTGTCGGGATCGGTGTTTGGATCGGGGAAGGATATGTCCTGTCCGCGGCGGGTGTATTCACGCAGCACAGCGTTGACAAAGCCGCGGGCGCGACGGGGTGCAAGCGAAACCGTTTCGTTGATGGCTGCATGCGCGGGAACACGGTCCAGGTAACAGAGCTGATAGAGCCCCATGCGCACCAAATTGCGTACCGTTCCGTCCAGGGTCTCCATCGGACGGGAGGAGAGCGCATCGGCAAGATAATCCAGCGTGATCCTTCTCTCGGTCACGCCGTACACGAGAATGGTAACCAGTGCCTTGTCGGGTGCGGAAAGCGAGCTCTTTTTGAGCGCGGAGTCAAGTGCTAAGTTGGTGTACTGCCCTGCCGAGTCGGTTCGATTTAAGATCTGCAGCGCAAGTGCGCGTGCAGGGTTTTGCACCTGCTCCATCAATTACGTCCTCTTCTGCCGCCAAAGATGGCAAGCAAGCGCAAAAGCTGTGCCAGAGAGGTGGCAAGAGCCGCCACGTAAGTCAAAGCAGCCGCACTGAGCACGTTTTTAGCCGCTCTCTGCTCATCCTCGGTCAGCGTGCCCCACTCTTCAAGAATGACCAGTGCGCGGCGCGAAGCGTTAAACTCTACGGGCAGCGTGATCAGCTGGAAAATGGTGCTGAACGAGAAAAGCGCAATGCCGCCCACCATGAAAAAGTCGGAGATGGGGGTGGCGGCCTGCAGATAGAAATACGAGATAAACAGACCGATCAAAAACAGGGGCATAGCCAAAACCGAGCCGATGCGCGTAACGGGAATGATGGCAGCGCGTACGCGGATGGGGAAGTAATCGGTGCCATACTGCACGGCATGTCCTGCCTCGTGTGCTGCAACGCCCACTGCTGCTGCGCTGGTGCTGTCGTAAACGCTGTCCGAAAGACGAATGACGCCCTCCTTGGGGTCAAAGTGGTCGGTCAGGTGTCCGCCTACGCGCTCGACGGAAATATCGTAAAGACCGTTGTCGTCCAGGATCTTGCGTGCAGCCTGTGCACCCGTGATGCCGCGCGCGGTCTTGATCTTGCTGCCCGCTTCAAACGCACTCTTGACGCGGAATTGCGCAAAGATGGCGAAGATCAGCGCGGGGAGCAGAATGATATAGGTCCAGTCAAAAAAGGAATAGTAAAACATAGAAATCTCCTTTAGGATAACAAGTCGCCGAGATTCAGCTTTCTGCCTCGGATGTAGTCGGCAGCGCCCATACGCTTTTTGCCCTCGGGAATGACCGAAGTCAGTGCAAGCGTGCCCTTGCCGCAGGCAACGAGGATCTCACCGTCAAGTCCTACGACCGTACCGGGAGTGACGCTGTGCACCTTGTCCTCGTCGTATACGCGTGCGGCGTATACCTTGAGCAAAGATCCGTTCGGCAGGTGCGTAAAGGAAAGGGGAATGGGAGAGGTGCCGCGGATGCGGTTGTGCAGCGTGCGCGCATCCAAAGAAAAGTCGATCAAAAGGTCGCTCTTCTCAATCTTCTTGGCGTAGGTTGCAAGCGAATCGTCCTGAACCTCGGGCACAAGCGTACCTGCGCGAAGCGCGTCCAGCGTATCAAGCATGGTCTGTGCGCCAAGCGCACCCAGCTTGTCGTGAATGGTTTCAAAATTGTCGCTGTCCTCAATGGGCAGCTCAGCCTTGAGCAGCATATCTCCCGTGTCAATGCCGTCTGCCATATACATGGTGGTAATGCCGGTCTCGGCACAGCCGTCCATGATGGCGCGTTGCATAGGCGCCGCACCGCGGTAAGCGGGCAAGAGCGAGCCGTGCACGTTGATGCAGCCGTATTTGGGGTATTCCAGCACGTTTACGGGCAGAATTTTGCCAAAGGCCACCACCACGATCAGCTCGGGATCGATCTCTGCAAGCAAAGAAGCAAACGCCTCGTCGCGCAGCGTCTTGGGCTGATAGACGGGGATATCATGCTCCTGTGCATATACTTTTACGGGCGTGGGCAAAAGCTCGTAGCCGCGTCCGCGCGGCTTGTCTGTTTGCGTGACCACACCGATCACGTTCTCACCGCGTTCGACCAAGGCCTTAAGCGTAAAGACCGCAAAATCGGGCGTACCCATGAATAAGATCTTCATAAAGTCACCTCCGCGGGGGATTATTCTTCCACCACTTCCAGCGCCTCGTCAATAAAGAGAACGCCGTCCAGATGGTCGACCTCGTGGCAGAATGCGCGGGCCAGAAGCCCGCTGCCCGAGACCTCTACCACCTCACCGTCGCGGTTGGTGTAGCGCACCGTGACGTGCATGGGTCTGCGCGTCGTGCCCCACTTACCGGGCAGGGAAAGGCAGCCCTCGGTTTCCTCCTGCGTGCCTGCGCGCGCAATGATCTTGGGGTTGATCATCTCGTAAACCTCGCCGGGTTCGACCTCCACGACCGCAATGCGGCGCAGAATGCCCACCTGGGGCGCTGCCAGGCCGCAGCCGTCGGCTGCACGCATGGTTTCCACCATGTCGTCAAGCAGGGTTTTGATACGGGGGGTAACGGTATCTACGGGGCGACAGGTCTTGCGCAGCACCTCGTCGCCGTATTTTACAATTCTCAATTTAGCCATGAGTCAAACTCCTTATATTATAGTGATGATGGGTTGAAATCTATACCGAGGATGGGCTTTTTTGCGCCGTCCTTGCCACAACGGATCAGAATTTTGGAGAAAAGCTCGCGTGAACGCTTGTTCAGTCGGCATTTGATGACAAGTCGCATGCGATATTTTTCCTCCACACGGTAAACGGGGGCTTCAAACGGCCCGAAGATCAGCATGGGTACGTCGCAAAAGTCTCCCGAGCCAAGGCGGTCCAGTTCCTCGCGCAAGCGCACGGCGTGGATCATCAGCTCCTTTTCGTCAGCCGCGGTCAGCGTCAGCAGTACGATGTCGCAATAGGGCGGGAAGGTCAGAAGGCGGCGCAGCTTGATCTCACGCTCATAAAAGGTGTGGTAATCCTGTGCGCAGGCAAGCGTGATCACGTCGCTGTCGGGGTTGTTGGTCTGGATGATGGCGCGCCCCTGCACGTCGCCGCGTCCCGCACGTCCGATGACCTGGGTCAGCATGGAGAAGGTGCGCTCGGCAGCACGGTAATCGTCCACGTAAAGCGAGGCGTCGGCCAACAGGACGCCCACCAGCGTGACGTCGGGGAAGTTGTGCCCCTTGGTCACCATCTGCGTACCGATCATGACGTTTGCCTTGCCGTCGCGGAATTCGCCAAGCAGCTTATCCATGGAGAATTTTGCCGAGGTGGTGTCCGCGTCCAGTCGCATGACGCGCGCGTCGGGTAAAAGCGTCTCCAGCTCCTCCTGCACGCGCTGCGTGCCAAAGCCGTTGTGCCGCAGGTGTGAGGAATCGCACGAGGGGCACTTCTGAGGCACTTGCATCCGTGTGCCGCACCAGTGGCAGATCAGCTCGCCGTCGGTGTACGTGCCGTTTTTGACGTGATAGGTCATGGCCACAGAGCAGTGCGGACAGGTAATGGCCGTTCCGCAGGATGCGCAAGAGACAAAGCGGTGATACCCGCGACGGTTGAGAAACAGGACTGCCTGTCTGCCGTCCTTGACCGTGTGATCCAGTGCCTCGGTCAGCAAAGAGCCTAACGGAGAGGAAAAGCCTGCCGCCGCGTCACTGCGCATATCTGCCACCGTGACCTCGGGGAGATTGGTTTTGTTGTATCGTTCTGTCAAGGTCAGCAGGGTATACGTGCCTGCCTGTGCCTTGGCGTAGCTTTCAAGCGAGGGCGTGGCCGATGCCAGCAGTAAAAGTGCCTTGCTGTGGGCGCAACGCCAGCGGGCTACGTCACGTGCGTGGTATTTGGGGTCCTGGTCGGATTTGTATGTGTGCTCCTGCTCCTCGTCCATGATGATCAGGCCAAGGTTGGGCACGGGAGCAAACACAGCCGAGCGCGTGCCGATGACCAGCCGTGCCTTGCCCGAGCTGATGCGGGCATACGCGTCCTGTCGCTCGCCTGCCGAAAGACCCGAATGGATCACGGCTACCGTGTTGCCGTATCTTGCGCAGAACAGTGCCACGGATTGTGGGGTCAGCGAGATCTCGGGCAGCATCAGGATCGCGCCCTTGCCGTCGGCTAAGATCTTGTCCAGCAGCTTTGCCATGACGTAGGTCTTGCCGCTGCCTGTCACGCCGAATAAGAGTGCCGCGCGGGCCTGGCCGCTGTCCGCCATTTCGCAAAGCGAACGCACGGCCTCGGTCTGCTGGTCGTTGAGTACGGGGTCCGGCGCGGGAGTAAAGTCGTCGGGGGTGGCGTAGGGGTTGCGGTAAACTTGCTTTTTTTCTGTGTTAAGCAAGCCCTTTTCCACCAAGGCCTTGAGCTGGGCTGCTCCCGCCTCTGTGCCGTGACAGAGCTCGTCCTTGTCTGCGGGTTTACCCAGCTCGAGTGCGCGGGCAAGCAGGGATTTTTGCTTTTGTGAGGTCAGACGCAACGTAGCGGACTTGTCACCCGCAAGGATGCGATCCGCCTCGTCTCTATCGATACCCAGCGAATAAAGCGTAGTGAAAACGCCGTCCGAGCCCTGCTTTTCCTCGGCGTGCTTTTGAATAAAGCCCTTGTCTGATAAGTAAGCAACAGTCTCGCCCACTCCTGCGCCAAAGCGTGCGCGCAAAGCGTGCATGCTGACGTTGCCGCGGGCACGGATGTAGTTGAAAACAAGCAGGGCAGAGGCGTCTGCGTGCTTGTCGAAGCTCTGCGGATCAATGCCGTCTGAGGGGCGGTAATAGTCCACCATTTGGGACATAGCGGCCGAGGGAAGCACACATCGCACCGCCTCGCCTACGGTGCAAAGCGTTTGCTCGTGCAGCCAAAGGCAAAGGGAAAGCATTTCCTCTGATAAGCAAATCCGTTCGGCGCACAGCCCCGCAATGCTCTTGATGCGCTTGGCCGAGGCAGAGTTATGCACCCTTGCCACCAAGCCGATCTGCTTGCGGTTTCCGTGTCCGAACGGCACAGTGACAAACACGCCGGGTGTGACCGCGGCGCGCATGTCTTGGGGGATATAGTAATCGTAGGAGGCATCGATACAGTAGGGGTTATCCAAAATATACACCCCTGCATATTCGTTTACGCCTTCGCAACGGTTCACAATATTCACTCCTTTATTTGAATGGGTCAGTTGAGCTCCTGCTCGGGTGCTTCTCTGACGATCTTGTATTCGCCCTTATGGATGCGGCCGATCGCGATCTTGACAGCCTTCTCGTCGCGTACTTCCTTGTCGATCAGGGTGTTCAGGGGCTTGTCGGTCTCCTTGTTGCCGGTCATGGAAGCCTCTGCCTGCTCGCGCTGCTTGACGTATTCGCCGGTGATGATGCGTGCGCACTTTGCAGTTGCAATAGCCAGCTCGTAGCGGTTGAATTCATTCTTGGTCAGTTCGTTGATGGTAGGATAAAGCATAGTTAATTCCTTTCAAAAATCAATATGTAAGATAATTTTTATAACTTGGTTATTCTTCCTCTTCGGAGTCATCGTAATCCTGGTCGGTGGTCAGGCGGTTTGCAATGGTCTCTGCCTGCAGCGCCGAGAGAATGACGTGCTCGGAGTCGGTAATGATGACCGCGCGGGTCTTTCTGCCGCAGGTCACGTCAATGACGCGGCCTGCATCCTTTGCGTCCTGGATCAGACGCTTGATGGGAGCGGAGTCGGGGGCAGCCAGCGTTACAATGCGCTCCACGGCTACCATGTTTCCATAGCCTACGTTAATAAAGTTCATACTAACCTCCTAGTGTTGAAACTTCACCGTGGAGCTTTGCTCCGAAAATGGGTTGGGCCCCATTTTCAGGTGAAGTTTATGCGTGAACAGCAGACGAAACGGTCTGATAGAGTGAGCTTTCACGCTATTCATTCAATGTTCTGGATCTGCTCGCGGATCTTTTCAAGCTCTGTCTTGACCTCAACCACCAGCTTGGCAATGGCGGCGTTGGAGCACTTGGAGCCCGTGGTGTTGATCTCGCGATTGATCTCCTGCAACAGGAAATCAATGCTGCGGCCAACCGGCTGGTCGCTTGCAAGATACTGCTCAAAGGCTACGAAATGCGAGCGCAGACGAACCAATTCCTCGTCAATGGCAACCTTGTCGGCATAGATGGCACACTCTGTCAGAATGCGGTTTTCGTCTACCGTGACTACGGCGTCGGCCAGTACCGCGCGGATCTTTTCTTCCAGGCGGTCGCGGTAGGTGACGATATCGTCGCCCGAGAGCTGCTCAATGGTGTCCACACGGGTCATGATGTTGTGCATCTTGCCGCGCAGATCGGCTTCGATACGCGCGCCCTCACAGCGGCGTGCGTCCAGAAAGCGGTCGGTCGCAACCGAAAGCACAGTAAGCAGCGCCTGCCAATCCTTTTCGGTGTCCTCCTCGGGCTTTTTGACCTTGAAGATCTCCTGGTTGCGCGCAACCGTCATGACGCTGATGTCGTCGGCAAGAGAGAACGTGTCGCGCAGCGCGTAAAGCGCGTCCAGATAGCCCTTGGCGTAGCCCTCGTCAAGCACGATGGAAACGCCCTGCGTGTCCAGCACGTCGATCGAGATGTTGACGTCCACCTTGCCGCGCGAAATCCCGCGGCTTTGCAGGTAGGGCTTGATCTTTTCCTCCAGGTACGAGAATGCGCGGGGCATGCGTACCGAGCAATCAAAAAATCGGTTGTTGACCGAGCGGATCTCCACGGTAATATCCTTGCCCGCAACGGTCTGCTTGTCGCGCCCAAAGGCGGTCATGCTGAAGATCAAAGTCACTTCCTCCGAATTCCGCCGTTTTTCCTTGCACGCAGCAGGGCAAAAAACGGCATATATAATTATTGTACCCGATTTCGGCGCAATTGTCAACACAGAAAACGAAAAAAGTGAAGAATCAAGCCGTGAGAATGCAGGATTATTTCTTGCTTTTGTGAATTATCTTGAAAAAACCTTGCGTTCGCCGCAAAAAATGTGCAAAACCCTCTTGAAAAAGGCGTGGAATTGGTGTATAATAAAATGAACTGTATAATCAGACCAAAATATTCACGGTTAATATTGGAGGACAAACAAAATGGTAGTAGCTGGCGATTTTAAGAACGGCATCACTTTTGATATGGACGGTAACGTATTCCAGGTTATCGAATTCCAGCACGTAAAGCCCGGTAAGGGTGCAGCATTCGTGCGCACCAAGATCAAGAACGTCATTACCGGCACTGTTGTGGAAAGAACCTTCTCTCCCACAGATAAGTTCGAGAATGCATACATCGACAGAAAGGATATGCAGTATTCCTACGACGATGGCGACCTGTATCACTTCATGGATACCGAGACCTGGGAAGAGACCCTGGTTGCTCACGATAAGGTTGGCGATTCCTTCAAGTTCGTAAAGGAAGAAATGTTCTGCAAGATCATGTCCTACAAGGGCAACATCTTCGCAGTAGAGCCCCCCACATTCGTAGAGCTTGAGGTTACCGATACCGATCCCGGCTTTGCAGGCAACACCGCAACCAACACCCTCAAGCCCGCAACTCTGGAAACCGGCGCTGAGATCAAGGTTCCCCTGTTCATCAACGTAGGCGACGTGCTCAAGATCGACACCAGAACCGGCGAGTATCTGTCCAGAGCATAATTTTCCTGCGGCAAGGGCCGAAAATCAACAGAAAGGAAAAGAGTAATTATGACCATTACCGAAAAGGCTGCTTACCTGAAGGGTTTGGCAGAAGGCTTGAATTACGATAAGGAGAGCGCAGAGGGCAAGCTGCTGTCCGCGCTGATCGAGCTGACTTCCGATCTTGCTGACCTGGTTGACGAGCTCGACGAGGATCTGGCTGATCTGGAGGAATACGTAGACGAGATCGATACCGATCTTGGCGACGTTGAGGACTATCTCCTGGACGAGGGCGATTACGACTTCGACGAGGACGACGAGGACTGGGATGACGAGGATTGGGAAGAGTGCGACGGCGACTGCGAAAGCTGCGGCTTGGAGTGCGACATCCCCTTTGACGATGACTTAGAGGATCTTGAGGACGAGTTCGAGGAGATCTTTGAGGTCGAGTGCCCCTCTTGCGGCGAGATCATTTGCTTTGAGGGCGATATCGACGAGGACAATCTGCGTTGCCCCGCATGCGGCGAAAAGTTCGCTTGCATCATCGACGAGGACGACGTTGAGGACCTCGAGGCTCTCGACGGCGACGAGGAGTAATTCCGCAAAAGGGAAGAATCCCAAAAGGGAACTCCCAAATATGATTCAGGGTGCTGCATTCGCAGCACCCTGAAATACCGAAATTGACATCACGGGATGCAGCGCAGATGGCAGTGCTTCCGGTTTGGGAGCATGCAGGCAGTTTCCTGCCGTGAGTTTTCTAAAACGCTGAAAACCCTTGAAAACACTCACTTTTTCGGGTGTTACCCTTTTCAAAAAAACACCGACAAAATGTTTTGACCACAGATTTGACCACTTACGGAAATTGACCTAAAAATCGAATATTTTTCACACTTCGGGGTGTGGCGCAGTTGGTAGC
>JAFQUG010000020.1 GCA_017408625.1 Clostridia bacterium
CGAGGGGTTGGCCATAATGAATTCGGAACGGCCTGCATTGGTGGTCACGTCAAAGTAAAGGTAGCCGAATTTCTCGTGAAGCGAATGGATCTTTTTGATCTCGGGGGTAAAGTAGCGGCGATCCAACTCACAAAGCAGCAGCTCCTGCGTGCGCTCGTCAAAGTCGGCCATGCGCTCAATCATACCGATCTCCTCCCCCTTGCCCTTTTTCTTGGTGTCGGGCTCGCGGATGCAGATATAGCAATCGGGATCGGTGATGGGGAAGGCGCGGATGGGGATCACGCGCTCAAAATGCTCCTCGGTGCCGTCCTCGTGCTTGACCGAGAGCGAGAGAAGCCCGCCTGCGGAAAGTGAAAACTCTGCATTTTCGGGCGTGAGCGGAATTGAGATTCTTTTATCGAAAAGTGCGGTTTCTTGCATGGTATCCTCCATGCCGCCCTTCGGCGGCTCAATTCGTTTTGTGTGAAAGGTTAAGAAGTACGGAGTGAATTCTCACGCTTACTTGCCTTCCATAACCTTGGTCATCTGTTCGTTTTGCAGCGTCCAGAGCTTGTAATAAACGCCCTTTGCCTCCATCAGCTCCTCCTGTGTGCCCATTTCCACAAGCTCACCGTTTTCCATTGCCATGATGTAGTTGCAATTCTTGAGTGTGGAGAGGCGGTGCGCGATGCTGATGCTGGTCTTGCCCTCGATCAGCTTGTCGATTGCCTGGCTGATCTGGTGCTCGGTCTCGGTATCCATGGCAGCGGTAGCCTCGTCAAGGATCAGAATGGCGGGGTCAAGCAAAAGTGCACGCGCGATGGATACGCGCTGACGCTCGCCGCCCGAAAGCGAACGTGAGCCGATGCCCACACGGGTTTCATAGCCCTCGGGAAGATTCATGATGAAGTCGTGTGCATTGGCCGCGCGGGCAGCTGCGATGACCTCTTGCATGGAGGCGTCCGGCTTGCCGTAGCGGATGTTGTCTGCAATGGTGCCGCGGAAGATAAAGATCTCCTGTGAGACGATGGCGATGCTTTCTCGCAAGGAGGATTGCTTGATCTGCTTGACGTCCATGCCGTCAACGGTCACGCTGCCGCTGACCACGTCGTACATGCGTGTGATCAGGTTGGCAATGGTGGATTTTCCGCTGCCCGTGTGACCGACAAGACCGATGCGGTCACCTGCATGGATGGTAAAGGAAACGTTTTTGAGAATGGGGCGGTTGGGATTGTAATGGAAACCCACTTCCTTGAATTCGATGTCGCCTTTGACCTGCTTCAGCTCAACAGCCTCGGGCGCATCGGTGATATCGGGGACCATATCCTGTACCTCAAACATGCGCTGTGCACTGTTGAGTGTATCGGTCAACATGTTGGTGAATTGGGAGAAAAAGTTCAAGGGGGCAAATACCATGCCCATAAAGCTGATAAAGGTGGTCAGCTCACCGTAGCTCATGTGCTTTCCGATGACCTGGATACCACCCACACCCCAGACCATGTTGCCAAATACGCCGATGATCAGCGAGATGACCGGGAAGATCGAGAGCGCGATCAGGTTGGAGCGCAGATTGGCATTCATGAGCTTGGTGGAGTACCCGAAGAATTGGTGCGTTTCATTGTCCTCCTTGGCAAATGCCTTGACCACGCGGATGCCCGAAAGCGAGTCGTTGAGCACACCGGTCAGCGAGGAGGAGGCGCGCCACGCGCGAGAGAAGGAACGCCACAGATGCGGCAGGCGGTATTTGAAGATCAGCACAATGACGGGAACAGGTAAAAGGATCATGAGTGTCAGCCAAGGGTTGATGATCATGAGTACGACAGTAAGGCCGATAAATTGCAGCGCGTGCACGATCAGATATGGGACGCCGTTGATAAAGAAGTTGCGTACCTTTTCCGCGTCGTAATTGACGCGGTTGATCAGCCTGCCCGTGGGTTGCTGGTTGAAATAAGAGAGCGAGAGGCGGTTCATGGCGCGGAAGATGTCGTTCTTCATGCGCTTGGTCACCTGGGTGGACATGTAGGCGTTTGCGCGGCTTTGTATAATGCTGATAACGAGCGAGAGCACGGCAAGACCGATGATCACGCCTACCAAAATGTAAACGTACTTTTCCTCTCGCATGCTGCCGTCGGGGGCGATGACCTGGTCGTAGAGGATCTGCCCGGAAATGATGGGGGAGATCAGCGAGATGGCTGTTGAGAGCAGCAGGCATACGGTGACAATGACAAGCTGCGGCTTGAAGGGGGTAAAGTAGCCAAGCAGACGGCGCATGGTGCCTTTTTTATTGGCGCAGCCCTTACAGATGCGGCGCAGCGGATCGTCAAAGGGCTTGCCGCATTTGGGGCACTTGGCGTTGAACTGCTCAAAGATGGGATCCTCCTCGGCAATCTCCTCGCCGCGTGCAAGCCTTTCCCAGATGTTGATAAAGGCGAGTAGCTTACGCTTGCAGGAGTTGGTGCAAAAGCCGATGACCTCGGACCTTCCGCGCGCTTCGTAATCCGCGCGTGCACGGGCGAATTCCTCATCTGTCATCTCGCCCTGCTCGGGGGCGGGATCATCCTTGGTGTGAACGGTGGCGGTCAGGCGGTTGGTGGTGGTAAAGTTGTCAATGCTCGGCTCGCAAAGCTGCGAAAGGGTGAAGCATTCCACGCCTTCCGTGATGCGGTAAAGCATGCCGTTTTGCTGACTGATGGCGAGATAGACCTGCCCAAACTGTGCGTCAAGTCCAAGGTCCATATAAAAGGCAACGTCGATCTGCCCGGGGTCAATGCCCGCGTCCTGCAGAGACTCCAACGCCTTGTCCGATAGCGTATCCAGCGGTAACATCAAACACACTCCTTCCGTAAAAGAAAATGTTCTCATATACTAACATATAAATAAATGACTTTCAAGTGAGTTCAACCAATGATATCATAAACCGCCCCCAAAAACAAGCCTTTTGCCGAATTTTAACTTAGGCTTTAGCGTCAAAATGCGTTTCCCGACATGTAAAAATATGGGCAATTTGCCAAAATCGTCTTTCCTTTTTGGGACGTATTGAAAAATCACGCAAAATATGCTATAATAATATCTCAGTTTTTCGGGGAGGTGGCAACCATGATCGGAAATACACCCTTGATCGCGCTTGCGCGCATGAAAGCAGAGCAAGGCTGGCAGGCGGATGTGCTTGCAAAATGCGAGTGGTGTAATCCTGCGGGCTCTGCCAAGGACAGAGCAGTCAAGTATATGCTGGACGACGCGATCGCCAAGGGCAAGCTTGCCGTGGGCGGTACTGTTGTGGAATCCACCTCGGGAAACACGGGTATCGCACTGGCGGCACAGGCTTCGGCAATGGGGCTTACTGCCGTGATCGTCATGCCGGACAATATGTCACGGGAGCGCATATCTCTGATGCGCGCAAGAGGCGCACGCGTGGTGCTGACGCCTGCGGCGCTTGGTATGCAGGGCGCGCTTGCCGAGGCTGAGAGAATTGTTGCGAGCACAGAGGGTGCGATCATGTTAGGGCAATTTGATAATCCCGCAAACGCACAGGCGCATTATCTGACTACCGGTCCCGAGATCCTTGCGCAGACGGGCGGGAAGTCGGATGCTTTGGTTGCGTGCGTAGGCACGGGCGGTACGCTGAGCGGCACGGGCAGGTACTTAAAGGAAAATGCTCCGGGTATTCGTGTATTTGCCGTTGAGCCTGCCGAGTCACCGTTGCTTTCGGGTGGCGTTGCGGGCGTGCACGGCATTCAGGGCATTGGTGCAAACTTTATTCCGAGCGTGCTGGACAGAGCTGTTTACGACGAGGTTTTGCAAGTGAGTACCGAGCAGGCAATGGCGTTTTGCCGACTGCTTGGCACCACAGAGGGATTGCTTGGCGGTATTTCATCCGGAGCAGCGTTGGCTGCAGCGGACACGCTTGCGCGCCGTCCCGAGATGGCCGGCAAACGGATCGTCGTGATCCTGCCCGATGGGGGAGAGAGATATTTATCAACAGGGCTTTATGACTGAAGCTGAAAAGAGAGGATAGAAGTATGAAAAGAATTGTTACCGTGCAGGATATTTCCTGCGTTGGCAAGTGCTCGCTGACCGTGGCGTTGCCCATTATTTCGGCAATGGGAGTCGAGGCTGCCATTTTACCCACTGCCGTGTTGTCCACACATACGGCATTCAAAAAAGGCTTTACCTTGCACGATCTGACCGGGGAGATCGCTCCCATCACCGCGCATTGGAAGAGCGAGGGCATTGATTTCGACGCGATCTATACGGGCTATCTTGCGTCGTTTGATCAGATCGATCTGGTCAAGCAGATGGCAAAGGATTTTCCCGATGCGCTTTTGTTCGTTGACCCTGCAATGGGAGACAACGGCAAGTTATATTACGGTTTTGACCAAGCATTTGCCAAGAAGATGGCCGAGCTTTGCTGCGTAGCAGACATCATCGTTCCCAATATGACCGAGGCTTCGTTTATGCTGGGCATTCCTTACGTATCCGAGGGCTATAGCGAGGAGTACGTCAAGGACGTGCTGCGCAAGCTGTGCGCCATGGGAGCAAAAAAGGCCGCGCTCACCGGTGTCAGCCTTGAAGAGAGCAAGACCGGTGTGATGGCATACGACAGCGAGACCGACGAGTTCTTTTCGTATTACCACGACCGCATTCCCGTACAGTATCACGGCACGGGTGACGTGTTTGCCTCCGCATGCGTGGGAGCTCTGTCCAGAGGGAAGAGTCTTGAGCAGGCGTTGGTCATTGCCGCCGACTATACCTATGAGAGTATCCGCTTGACCGAGGCAGAGCCCGGGCATAACTGGTACGGCGTCAATTTTGAGCAGGCGATCCCGCAATTGCTCAAAAGCCTTTGAGCGGTTGCAGATTCAGGATAATGGTTGAAAATCCTTGCCGGGAGGCAAGGATTTTCTGTTTCTTTATGATTTATTCACCGATTTTGTCGTCAAAGGGATTGATTTTTGGCTGCTCTCTTGGTATAATAAGATGAATGATTATACCGTGGGGGAGAATGCCCCCGAGAAGGAGATATTATGGAAAGAGTATCCAAGCACAATTACTACCTTGATATTGCGCAAACGGTTGCGGAAAGGAGCACTTGTCTGCGCAAGAAGTACGGCTCGATCATTGTCAAAAACGACGTCATCGTGTCCACGGGCTACAACGGCTCTCCCAGAGGTCGCAAGAATTGCTCGGACATCTCCTATTGTATGCGTGAGCATTTGCAGATCCCGCGCGGTGAGAGGTACGAGCTGTGCCGCTCGGTGCACGGAGAGGCCAACGCCATCATTGCCGCTTCACGTGAGCAGATGCTGGGTGCGGATCTTTACATGGCTTGCGTTGATCCTAAGGACGGATCGATCGTCAGCGGAACCTGCTCCTGCATGATGTGCAAGAGAATGGTGATCAATGCGGGGATCGCGCGCGTCATCATCCGTGATACCAAGGATGAGTTCCGCATCATCGACGTTGCGGATTGGATCGAAAACGACGACTCCTTGAGCGGACAGTTCGGTTATTAAGGTGGCGTGGGGGAACGTATGAAGAAAACAAAATGGATCGCGCTTGCGCTGGCAAGCGTTATGCTGCTCTGCCTTTGTGCGTGCAGCGCAAAAATCACGTATGACAAAGAAAGTGGCATTTACGAGGATAAGCGCGGCAACGAATATCTGCGCGCGCCCTCCTGCTACGAGCCGGTTTCTTATCTGTCCGAAAAGGCATACGGCACGCTGATCGCGGGCATTGGAGAGTTTGACTTGTATGCCATCTCAAATGCACAAGAAGGCGACTGGCTGACCACGGCGGACGGTGACGTACTGTATAAAAAGGGTGTGACCCTGCCCACGCTGGAAGAGTTTGGCGTGGACGGAGTGCTGATCTGCCGCGAGGGCGAGAGCATTCACGCCTTTGCAAGAGTGGAAACGCAGACTGAGATCGATGCACTGATCAAGACTTACCTGGAGGGCGAGAGCATTCCGTATCCCAGCCGCGCAGCTGCGCAGAGTCTGAGATTGCGCATGACCTCGGAGGAATATCCCTTCCTGTATTACCGCCTGACCTATCTGGAATACAGCAGTGACGTGATCGTTTACTCGACGGATGAGAACGGACAGGAGATCGAAACCAATTACGGCAAGTATTTTATTTATGACAGAGATGCAGGCAGATGCGTACCCGTGGGCGACGCGCTGCACAAATACGTAGAGTGATGGAACAGAG
>JAFQUG010000215.1 GCA_017408625.1 Clostridia bacterium
GAATAATGCACTGCCAATGTAAATCACGCTATCGGGAATGGTAAGGGTGGTCAAAGACTTACAGCCGTAAAAGGCACTGTCATTGATGTCCGTAAGCTTTTCGGGCAGCGTCAGAGTAACAAGACTTTCGCAATTCTGGAATGCACAAGAATCGATCACTCTCACGCTTTCGGGAATGACCACCGTGGTCAGCTTTGTACAGCCTGCAAGCATGCTGTTACTGATGCGCTCCAGTCCATCGGGAAGCGAAATAGAGGTCAGCGAGATACATCCGGAGAATGCATAGTTGCCAATCGTACGGACGTTGCTCGGCAGCGTGATGCTTGTCAGAGCAATGCACCATTCAAAGGCACCGTATTCGATGCTTTGCACGCCCTTGCCCCACGTAATGCTCGCAAGGCTATAACAATGACTGAAGGCATACCGGCCTATGACCGTCACACTGTCGGGGATGGTCACAGAGGTAATATCGGCCATATCCTTGAATGCATGATAATAGATCTCCGTCACACCGTCGGGGATAGTTATCGAGGTTTCGTCTCCCACGTAAGCGAGCAGACGCACGGCGTCCTCCGAACGGTACAGCACGAAGCCGTCCTCCGTCACCTCTATCTTGGAGGCGGCGGCCGAATCGGTATATACGTCCAAGGCGGTGCTTGCAACGTAGCCGTGCTCAGAAGATCCGCGCTGAATGTCCAGCGAAGAGAGGTTATAGACCTCCACCAATCTGTAGCAATCGTAGAATGCTTGATCTTCAATTTCGGTCACGCTTGACGGAATGGTCACGCTGATCAATCTGTCGTATTGGTCAAATGCAGCACCGTAAATATGCGTCACGCCCTCGGGGATGGTCAGCGTATGACCGTCACCCTGGTACGCGAGCAGCAGCACCCTGTCGTCACCCGTGCAGATCAGGAAGTCATCCTCGGTCCGCGAAATGCAGGTGGGCTCGGACAGATCGTAATGCACGACGATCAAATTGCGACCGACACTGCCGTAATCGGATGCGCCGAGCGTAACGATCAGGTCGGACAGATTATAGAGCTCTACCAGAATGTTACATCCGTAGAACGCATTAGAGCCGATCGAGGTAAGACCCTTACCCAACGTGACGCGCATCAAGGACGTGCATCCCATGAATGCAGAATGATTGATGGTGGTCACTTGATCGGGAATGACGATCTCTTCAAGGGCGGTACACTGATAGAACACGTTACCGGGAAGCTGAGTCAGTCCACTGCCCAAAGACAGCTCGATCAGAGACGTACAATTTGCAAACGCGTAACTGCCCAGGATCTGAATATTGTCGGGCAGCGTGATCGCAGTCAGCGCAGAGCAATCCTCAAACGCGTAATCGTTGATGATGGTCAGGCTGGACGGGAGCCGGATAAAGGTCAGCTTTTTGCAGTGTTGGAAAGCGTTACCGGCAATACGCTCAAGTCCCTCGGCCAGCGTGACACGCTCCAGCTTGCCACACTCCGAGAAGGCATAGGAGTCAATCAAGGTCACGCTTGCGGGGATGGAGATTTCGCTCAGATCGGCACAGCCATGGAAGGCGTGCGGGTTGATTCGCGTCACGCTCTGCGGAATGAGCACTTGTACGATGCCCTTACAGCCCGCAAAGGCGTAAGAACCGATGACGGTCGTACCCTCGGGAATCGTAACGGTTCCCTGCAGCAGCTCTCCGTTCAGATAAAGAGCCACCGTGCCGTCCTTGTTGAGCAGGTTATTGCTATAGCCACGGTACATGATCTCGCACCATGCTTTCAGATCCACGATATAGACGCGTGCAAGTGCGGGGCAGTTGTTGAATGCGTTGCTCTTGATCTCGGTCAAGGTCGAAGGGATCGAAACGTCGGCCAATGACGTACAGCCGAGGAAGGCGTCATTTCCGATCACGGTCGTTCCCTCTCCGATGACGATCTCGGCAAGCCCCGTGCAGCCCTTGAACGTTCTGCTGCCGATCTCGGAAACTCCTGCGGGAACTTCAAACGAGGTAATACCCGTACACGCACCAAAGGCAGCAAGTCCGATCTCCTTGACACTGCTCGGAAGCGTGATGCTCGTAAGCGCGGTGCAGCCGTAGAATGCGCCATAGGCAATGCTCTCTGTGCCCTCGGGAATCTCCAATGCACCACAAAGTGCTGCGCCGTCCAGATACAGGGCGTTCTCCCCTGCCTCATACAGAGGTGCGCCCTCGGGAATGCCGTCTCCGTAGCTGATCTCGCACCAAGCGCGCAGGTCGGTAATGTCCACTCTTTGGATCGCGGGGCAATCATTAAATGCAGCGTATCCAATCAAAATCAGGCTTTCGGGAATGGAAACGCGGGTCAAGGACGTGCAAGAACCAAAGGCATACGTTCTGATCTCCTTGACGCCTTCGGGAATGATCATGCTGACGATGCCCGTACAAGCATAGAACGCACTGTCGTCAATGATCTGTACGTTCGAGCCGATCGTCACCGAGGTCAGATGCTTCTGGTTATCGAACGCGTCGTATCCGATCTCGGTTACGGGATAACCTTGATGATATGCGGGAATGACGATCTCGGTCACGTCTGTGCAGGTACCGATGCCGGATACCACGTAATAGTACTCAGTGCCGTAGCCGTCAGACATCAAGGTATACTCAAGACCGGGCGTACCGGTTGCGTAAAGCGTCTGACGCTCGAGGAATTCTCCGCAAACGGCACAATTACGGTAATGCTGTCCATCCGTGGTCACGCCTGCGGGGACTTCAACAATCCACTCATCCGGCGTATGTCGGGGCGCGACTTCTTGCTGGGCAACGAATATCTCACCGCAATTAGAGCAATGAGAGCCCTGCGTCAGGCCGCTTTCGGTACAGGTGGGCGCAACCGCCTCGTCAATGACCTCGCTGTGTCCGGTCGGAGCAACGTCGTCGCCCGTGTACCACGAGCCGCAATGGCAGGTGTAGGTCGTGTATCCCCATTCGGTACAGGTAGGCGCAGTCACCACAGGCTCATACTTGTGTCCCGTCGGAGAGACGGACTCGGTCTCAAAGTAGCTGCAAGCACTGCACAGGCGTTGTCTTGTACCGTAGTCTGTACACGTGGGGGTCACCGTTTCCTGCCACTCACCCATGCTGTGTCCGTTGGCATTGATATAGTTATCCGTATAAGACGTGCCGCATGAACAGGTATACGTGGTGTATCCCTGATCCGTGCAGGTAGGAGGCGTCACGGATTCGGTATAGGTATGGTCAAGCTTCGCGATCAGGTATTCCTCTTGCACACCGCATCTGTTACACGTGCGCACCTCTTTGCCGTAATCAGTGCAGGTGGGCGAGATGACCACAGTCCAGTCACCGTAGTCATGTCCCGGACTTGAGACGTAATTGGCGTCGTATTCATCCGCACAGTAAATGCAAACGAAGTGCGAATATCCGATATTGTAGCAGTCAGGCGGATAGACGGTCTCGCTGTACTCATGGTCGATCATCCCCACCCATTCGGTTTCCTGCGCACCGCAGCGAATGCAATCATGTCCGCGGGTGCCCTCCGAATAGCAGGTGGGCAAGGTGATATCGTACCAATCGCCGTAGCTGTGTCCCAAGGGAGATGTATAGGCCTCGTCGTAGCTGTGAGAGCAGGTGCTGCAATAATAGTTGGTATATCCCCAATCATTGCAGGTGGGTGCGATGACAGACGAGGAATAGCTGTGTCCGTAGGCGGGAATGGTGCGACTGTCATAAATATAGCATACCGAGCACTGACGGTTCTCAATTCCGTCCGCCGCGCAGGAGGGTGATTCTGCCGTAAACCAGCCTCCCCAGCTGTGATCTCCGTAATCCGTGAAGGAATCCACGTAAGAATCACCGCAGTTGAAGCATCTGTGAGTGGTATATCCCTGCGACTGGCAGGTAGGCGACGTCACTTCATCCAGATATGCGTGTCCGGTAGCGGGAACGGTTTGCTGCTCAAAGGCGTGGCAGGCCGAGCAATCACGCCGCTGCTCGCCCTCTTGCATACACATAGGAGCATAGAGCAAGTACCACTCACCAAAGGAGTGTCCGAGAGGATCTATGTAGGAATCGGTATAAGTGTCTCCGCAATGGCAAATGTAATTGATATATCCCTGCTCCTCGCAGGTGGGCTCAATTTTCACCTTCTGGAACTGATGCCCCGTTGCAGATACGTATTGATCCGTGTAGGAGCTTCCGCAATGGCATACGTGGGTCGTATATCCGTCCGACAGGCAGGTGGGCTCAGTGACGTAGGACCGGTATTCGTGACCCAGAGCCGCTACAAAGTAATCTTCATAATACGCGCCGCAATGGCAGTAATAGTAAGTATATCCCTGCTCGGTACAGGTGGGCTCAACCGTGGTAGCCACGTACTCATGCCCCAAGGGCTCAATACCGCGCTGCTCGTAATAGGCGCAACGATTGCAGGTGCTTCGCATCTCACCCTGCTGATCACACATAGGCTCAGAGATTGTAAACCATTCGCTCATGTCATGGCCCAACGGACTCGTATAGCTCTCGATATAGCTGGATCCGCAGCTGCAAATCTGCGTCGTATACCCCTGATCATAGCAGGTGGGCTCGGTCACATGTGCCTCGTAGATGTGCCCTCTTGCAGGAATGCTTTGCTCAATGCTTTCACCGCACTGCGGGCAGGTGCTTCTGTTTTGCCCCTGCTCCTCGCAGGTGGGCTCCTTGATCAAGTACCACTCGCTAAAATCATGGTCGGTCGAGTTGACGTAATTATCCACGTACCGGTCGCCGCAATGGCAGGTGTGCGTGGTATATCCCTGCTCGGTGCAGGTAGGTGCGGTCACGGTTGCACTGTAGCTGTGTCCCAGCGGTGCAGTCCACTGCTCTTCCATATAAGGACAACGCATACAGTTGCGGCACTCGAGGCCATTTTCGGTACAGGTGGGCGCATAGGCCTCGAACCAATCGCTCATGCTGTGACCAAGTGCGTTGACGTAAGCGTCGATATAGCTGTCTCCGCAACCGCAGACAAAGAAGGTGTATCCCTGCTCAAGGCAGGTCGGCTCGGTGATAAACGCTCTGTAAGAGTGCGGTGCCATAGCAAGCGGCTGCTCTTCGTAAAGGTCACAATGGTTACAGTCGCGTCTTTCCACGCCTTCTCGCGTACAGGTCGATGCAATCACCGTATACCACGTATCAAACCTGTGGCCAAGTGCCTCGGTATAAAGATCCACGTATCTGTCCATACAAGAAATACAGGTGTATTCGGTATACCCCTGCGCAGTACAGGTCGGCTCGATCACAGTCATGGAATATACGTGCTCGATGCGCTCAATTCCCTGCTCTTCGACAAGTCCGCAAAAGACGCATTGACGCTGCTGAGTGCCCTCCTTGGTACAGGTAGGCTCAAGTGCTACGTGCCATTCCGTAAATTCATGGCCAATCGGCTCTACGTAAGACTCAGTGTATTGCTCACCGCAGTGACAGGTAAACGTGGTGTAGCCCTGCTCGGTGCAGGTCGGATCGATCACGCTGATCTCGTACGTATGTCCGAATGCCTCAAGCATGACGGGCTCCTGCAGCATCTCGTAACAGACCTCGCATTGTATGCCCTCGCTGTATCCCTGCTCGGTACAGGTCGGCTCAACGGCTTCTATCAGAATCTCACGGTGTCCGTATGCATCGATCGTCTGCGTTTCCTGCAGTCCGCAGGAGCAAACGCGCTCCATCATACCGGAATCGGTACACGTGGCTTCTACCAGCACGTACCATTCACTGAATTTGTGCTCGTGATCCCCAAGCTGCGGAGTTTCTGAGAAATGCTCAGATCCAACGCCATTGTCCGGCGCGGACTCCTGCATCGTGCCGCCCGTTTGCTCGGGTGTGGACGGGAGTACAAACTCGTCGCACGCGGCAAGCAGTATAAGCAAAGAAAACAGAATAATCCATATCCATATAGATGATTTTTTCATATCAACCTCCATACCGCCCACGGCGGCTCAAAAAAAGGTATATCTATGATTATTGTAGCACTTTGTCCTATATTTGTCAAGAAAAACCGTCCTGCCAAAAACAAAAAGACCTCCCCTTGCGGGGAGGTCGATTTTGTTAGGACCAGTCGTTCAGAATTCTTGCGGATCAGCCAACCTGAACGGTCAGAGTATCTACGTAGAACATGCACTTTTCAAGCATATAGAACTTGAGCTCGTCGGTACCGTCGGGAGCGGCCTCGGTAAAGGTCACGTAATATACGCCCTCGTTCTCAGCATCAGCTTCCACGGTTGCAACAACCTCCGCACTGTTCTGACCACCACCGGTCATGTTCAGCAGCAGGAATGCGCGGTTGTTTGCAGCGATATTGCCGATCATGTCGTAGATCTTGAAGGTATAGGTGATGGGCGTGCCGGTAGCAGCGGGAGCGAGGCTGATGTGATCGGTTGCAAAGTAAGCATAATCACCAAAGCCTGCTGCCTGCAGCTTTGCAAGCATCTCGGAGCCCAGGGTGGACAGATCTGCGTAAGTGCAAGCACCTGCACAGGTTGCGAAGAACCGGCCTGCGCCAACGTCGTAGGTATAGCCTGCAGCAAGCTCCTCGGCGGTGGGCTATGCAAAGGTTTCGGGAACAAAGGTTTCTGCGGGAGTGGTTGCCTGGTTTTCACCAATCAGCTCGCCATATGCGTAAACCTCATAGATCGAGAACCAGTGGGCACCTTCTGTACCGGTGTCATCCAGACGGGTAAACTTGATGTAACGGGCTTCAACCTCACCCTTGAGCTTGACGACCGATGCACCGTGAGGAGCACCCTCGTGGATCACGGTGTAATTTTCACCGTCGGTAGAGATCGAGATGGTGTAGTTGTAGAGTGCGCTCTCAAAGAGGATGTTCAGCTCGTTGAGCTTGTAAAGCCCCTGCAGATCAACGATCAGGTTAGCTTCGCCGTTGGGCAGTGCGCCGTAACGAGTGCCGTCATTGCCGTCGGTAGCGTTTGCAGGAAGGTTGGTTTCGTTTTCAACGTTATCGGAGGTAGCGGGCTTATTGAGCGCTACGTTGGTTCCCTGCACGGGAGCGAAGAATTCCTCGGGAATCTCTACGGTATTGTAAGCCTGCAGAGATGCGCGGTTGAAGTTGAGGGTACCGGTTCTGGTAGCAACACCCACGTCAGAGCCTGCGATCTTTGCTGCTACGCAAGCGTTTTCAAGCGTGATAACGGTGCCGTCAGCCAGCGTCAGGATCGCCTTTTCTGCCAGATCGTCTGCTGCGACCTCACCGTTCTTGCCAACGATGCCGTAATCCTTGGTGCCGATGATCTCAATGGTAGCAACCTTCTTGCCGCCTGCAAGAAGGGTAACAACCGAGCCGTTATCGGCAACGGTGATCTCGTTGCTGTCAATGGTTACGTAGTAAACGTTGGGCACGTATGCACCGTCAACGTAAGTCTTGATGTTGATGCGGAGCTTGCCGGTAGCCAGCGGGTTGAGGTAAATACCTGCACCGCCCATGGAAATGACGTCGCCACTGTCGTGGCCGTCCTGGCCAAAGTACTGACCTTCAATGGATGCGGGCTGAATGCCGCGCACGAAAATACTTGCCTGGCCTTCATTGCCTGCAGACTCGGTAACATTTACCGTAAATGCATACCAACCGTTGGGCTGCGTGTGCATGGAGGTGAAGTTGGTTACGTTGTAGAAGGGATTGCCATCGTTATACTTGGCAAACATATCCACAGCTGCACCGTACCAAATCTTTTCAAACAGCTGCGACAGTTCGGTTTCTCTCAGGTTGATGTCATCCTGCGACTCGGTGAAATTGCTGCCGATATTGGTGGTGTAGCCGTTCTGGTGGCTGATAATGGGCATAATCAGCTTGAACTCAAGCATACAAACCTCTGCGCCCTCTGCATTCTTGTACAGAACACGGACGTTATGCTCGCCCTCCAGGCCTGCGATGTTGATCGCAACCTTCATTCTGTGACCGCCGTCGCCGCCGGAATTCTGTGCTGCGCCTACGACTGCGTCGTGGTCAGCGCCTACGAATGCCCATTCGGGATTGTAAACGGGCGCGTCATAGTCGATCTGATAACCAAAGGTACCAAGCTCGCCCTTGTAAGCTACCCAGCCCCAATAGGTCAGAGCATCTGCGCTGTATGCAGTCATGTCTGCAATCTTATCCCAGCCTGCCGGAGCACCGGGAGCGAAGAATACGTTGGTAGCAGCATCGTTCGTTGCGTCGCCTGTGCCCAGATAGAGCTGGTCCCAGTTCACGTGTGCAAGAACGGCCTTGTCAGCATCCCACATGGGAGCCTTGTACATTTCAAAATCATATGCCTGTGCATATTCAGCAGTATTGAAGAATGCGATATATGCTATATCGATGGAGCAGCCCTCAGGCAGCGTATAACGGGCATAATTCTGACCGTCGGGCTTATAGGGCTGACCGTTTTCATCCAGCATGTATCCTGCTTCCAGAGCGTCAAAGCGGAAGTAAGAGACCTTAGAGCCGTCATACAGACCCTTTTCAATGATTTCCTGCGTATCAAAAATCGCCAAATGCCATTGACTGTCGGCAACGACGCTCTGACGCAGCATAGAGTCATCGTTAGAGGGGCCTGCACCGCTGGAGCCGATATACATCTGAATATCCGCGCCGGTAGCATCGGTACGGTAGCGGATCGCAACAAAGCGAGCACCTGCTACGTTGGAGAAGGGATACCAGTAGGGATCGGGACCGATCGGAACGACGTGCAGATAGCCATCCTCCAGGGATACGCAATCCTGCGTAATGTGCGCAGCATCGCCACCGATTATGGTAGCAATCTGATCCGCGGTGTAAACGCCGATGGGATCAGCGGGATCTACCTCGGGAGGAGGCGGGTCCTCGGGTTCGGTGGTATCTTCACCGGGGTCGGTGGTGTCTTCACCGGGATCGGTGGTATCCTCGCCGGGGTCGGTGGTATCCTCGCCGGGGTCGGTAGTGTCTTCACCGGGATCGGTGGTGTCATCACCGGGATCGGTGGTTGGGGTTTCAGGGGAAGTTTGCTCGATGGGATCGGTGGTTTCTTCGGGATTTGTTGCGGGATCTTCACACGCTACAAATACCAACGTCAATGCCATCAGAATCGCTAATACTGTAAGAAGCTTTTTCATCATGTTTCCCTTTCGTTTTTTTATTTTATAGAACCGTCTTTCATGGGACTTCTATAATAAAATCATTATAGCATTCAGGCGTCCGCTTGGCAAGAGAATTGTCAATTTTCTCCTATACAGACAAAGTGAGCAGGAAATATTTGGTCAGTTTGTCTAAAGAAATCAAAAAGCTCTTGCAGATACAAGAGCTTTTTATGAAATCAAACGCCGAAGAACAGCCAGATAATGATGTATGCGGGCACGACGGCGGCCAGTGTGAACGGAATACCGATCTTGAAGAAGTCGCCGTT
The DNA here is from genome assembly GCA_017408625.1 of Clostridia bacterium. Next base: position 9,394 of record JAFQUG010000215.1, read on the forward strand.
CTTGACCGTGTACCCTTCCTTGCGCAGAATGCCGATACCCGTGATGTTGGCGGATGCACCGATTGGAGTACAGTTGCCGCCCAGCGTTGCACCGGACAAAAGGCCGAAATACAGCGGGATGGCGATCAGGCCCGCATCTACGCCCATGGTTGCGGAAAGGGCTACGGAAATAGATCCGATGACCGGGATCATGGTGGCTACGTACGGAATATTGTCTATGAATGCGGAGATCAGAACAGATGCCCAGACAATCACCGTGTACATCAAGAAGAGGTTGCCTCCCCCTGCCTGAACCAGCAGCTGTGCCAGCCAGTCGATCACACCCTGAGAGGAAATGCCGCCGATGACCAGGAACAGACCGAGCAAGAGCAGAATGGTTTCGTAGTCAATTGCCTTGATAGGCGCAAGGATCGCCTTGAAGCTCTTTTTGCGGATCGCGGTATAAACAAGACCGATCAGGAGCAGCACACAGCAGATGGCGCCGTTGGTAACATCGGGCATGTTGGGGATAAAGGACGCCGTGATCAGCAGCACAAGCATTGCAACAAGCAATGCGCTGGGCACGTAATCGGTGACCTTGGTGTATGCGGTGATCTTGTCCACCCTTTTCTTTCGCTCCTTGCGGAACAAAAATGCAAGGAGCAGCGCGGAAATGATCGCACCAAGCTCAACCACGAAGAACATACCGGGACGGCCATTGTACCAGAAGAAGTCCAAGAAGTTCATATTCAGTGCCGAGCCGAGCATGATGGCGGTGGTATCGCCGACAAGCGTTGCAGCTCCCTGCAAGTTGGAGGAAACCGCGATGGCAATGATAAAGGGTACGGGATTGGTCTTGAGCTTTTTGCAGATCTCAAGAGCCACGGGCGCGATCATCAGCACGGTGGCAACGTTGTCGACGAATGCCGAGATAATGCCCGCAAACAGCGAAAGCGCGACCGCGGCTACCATCACGTTTGGGCAGCAGGACAAGACCAGATCGGCCAACAGCTCGGGCATTTTGCTCTCAATAAAGAGTGCGACAAGACCCATGGTGCCTGCGATCATGAGCAGCACGTTCAGACTGCTCATATCAAGCCCGGTGCCCCAGATCTCGGAGAGCGGCAGCATGCCCGTAGCAATAAACAGCACGGCCGAGCCGAGTGCGATATAGGGTCGGACCTTACTGAAGGTCAGCATCAGAACGTAGGTCAGCGCGAAGAGAATGATGGCAATGATCATGCCGTATTGGTCAAGAAATGCCTGTGGTATCATTAGGTCTTCCTTTCGTCTTTTACTTAGCCGAACGGGAATCGAACCGAATTGGTTCGGCTCCCGTGCGGCTATCCTTCATCAATGTGCTTCGTACCAGTCCTTGCCCCACTTGGCGTCTGCCGACATGGGCACAGAGAGCGAGACAGCGTTTTCCATCTCGGATTGCAGGATCGCAAGCACGGCATCGCGGCAATCCTTGTGACACTCCACGATCAGCTCGTCATGCACCTGCAAAATCAGCTTTGCGTCAAAGCCGCTTTTTCTTAGTGCCTGATCCACGCGGATCATGGCGATCTTGATGATATCGGCAGCAGTTCCCTGAATGGGACTGTTCATGGCCACTCTCTCGCCAAATGCCTTGACGTTTTTATTGGAAGCGGAAAGCTCGGGAATGTTTCTGCGTCGGCCGAACATGGTGGTCACGTAGCCGTCGTCGTACGCCTTTTTGACAACGTCCGACAGATAAGATGAAACCCCCGGATAGCTTGCCATATAGCTCTCGATATATTCCTTTGCGGCAGCGCGCGAGATGTGCAGATCCTCGGCAAGCGAGAATTCGCCCATACCGTACACAATACCGAAATTGATGGCCTTGGCACGCTTGCGCAGCTCCACACTGACAGCATCCGGCGCAACACCGAACACACGGCAGGCGGTGGAGGTATGAATGTCCGCCCCGTCGATAAACGCCTGCTTCATGGCCTCGTCGTCCGAGATCACCGCCAGAAGGCGCAGCTCGATCTGCGAATAATCGGCATCCAGCAGCACGTAATCCTCGTTTTTGGGAATAAAATACCTGCGCAGCTCCCTGCCAAGCTCGGTTTTGATAGGAATATTCTGCAGATTGGGCTCAGCCGAGGAAAGTCTGCCCGTGGC
>JAFQUG010000216.1 GCA_017408625.1 Clostridia bacterium
ACTCATAGATAAATCCTCCAAATATGTTTTTTTAGTTTTGACTGGCATGTCATACTAATTATACCATATTTGGAGGATTTCCTCTCATCGGCAGAGCCTCTATTGAACCACGCGACTATCGCGTGGTTTTCGTTTTTCAAAAATGAGGGCTTTCTCCGTTCGGAGAAAGCCCTTTTGGGATCAATTACTTCTTGGCAAAATAGGTGCTCAGGTTGATGTAGAGCTGTTCATCCTTGAAGGAAAGCATACCTGCGTATTCCAGGATGTCCTGCATACCCATAGCGGGATCCTCGTCCACATAGGTGAACAGCTTGAGGTACTGCTCTCTTGCGATACCGAAGCCGTCGGTCTGTGCGGTTTCATACAGCTGCAGCACGGAGATCGCGGAAACGCTGTAGGATACGTAGTAGCAGGGAGAGGTGATGGTCATGCCGTATTTCCAGTAGCCGTCCATGGCATCCAGCACACCGTAATCGGTGCAGATGCCCTGGTAGAGCAGATTGAATTCGTCTGCGGAAATGGTACCGTCGGCCATGATCACGTCGGCGTTGGTGCCCTCGTACTGATCGAGATAGATCGCCTGCTCAAAGCTGTCGATGGTAAAGCCTGCTACGGTCGAGTAGAACATGTTGACCAGTGAGTAGGTTCTGATCAAGGTATTTGCTACCTTAGGATAGTTTGCATTCTGCTCCAGATAGCACAGATACAAGAGCTCGTTGCCCTGAGAGTGCATTTCCAGAAGGTCGTAGGACTGGGTATATTCACCGTCTGCATAGATCTCGGAGCTGTAGACCTCGTTCATATAGTGGCCGAATTCATGGATGATGGTAAAGCAGTTGTCATAGCCCTTGCCGAAGTATGCAATGGGAAGGTTGGGTGCGTAGATGGTGGTCACGAATGCGCCCTCATAGTCACCGCGGAACATGTTACCCTCGCTCATGAGCTTGTTGAACTCGTCGGAGAAGGTGATGGTCTTATCGGGGTTGGAATCAAACGCCATCAGATCGATGTAATCGTTGACTCTGGTGTTGCCCTCAAGATCGGTGAAGAAGGGCTTTGTGCAGTGGCTGTTGTAAATGGCCAGCTCTTGGTCGGTGTAGCCGGTCAGATTTCTGAAGGTGGTGTAGAGATCGTTGAATACGGGAGCGATGTGGGTCTTGATGTAGCCGGAAAGCTCTGCCACATCCTCGTAGGTGTAGTCTCTGCCGTAAACGTTCTCGTATGCGTATTCCAGATAGTTGTCATAGCCCATCAGCTGAGCCATCTTGTTATTGTTGTCGGCAAATTCCTCGTACAGAGCGGGCAGCTTTTCGTTCTGCTCGGTGGCAGAGAGTGCCAGGAATTCTGCCTCAATGGCGTTGTTTCTTTCCTTAAGTGCCGTATACTCGGGGTTGGAGATCGCGTCGGAGTCAAACAGGAATGCGTTGATCTCCTCCTCGGTCATGCCGTAGTAGTAGAAATCACGGTAGCAGGAATCATAGAAGGGGCGGGAAAGCGTATAGAACTTTGCGATCACCGCAGTCTGGTAGTCCATCATATAGGAGTAGGTCTCCTCCAGCTCGGTGTTCTTCATGTCGCAGTAGTAGGCAACCATGGCAAGCTGCTGCTGGGACATCGCGTTCATGACCATATCGTAAAGTTCGGTATGTACTGCGTCAACCTTTGCGTATTCATCTGCCAGCGCACCTGTCTCTGCATAGCCGTGCAGGGCAGGATCATACTCGGGAGCAGCATCAAGCAGAGCCTTAACCTCGTCGTACTTGGCGTCAATGGCAGCCTCGTCTTCCTTGGTGAAGTGAAAGGTCAGGGTTTCCTTGTGCTTGTCGCCGGGCTCGTTCCACAGGCAGTTGGTGCAGCCCTCGTTCAGGCAGCGTCTGACACGGGAGGGCTCGGAGGGAGTTTCCTCGTAGTTGTGACCCAGAGCTTCAATGTTGTTGTACTGCATCTTGCCGCACTTGGAGCACTTGTAGTCAGCCGAGCCGGTGCCTGTGCAGCTGGGAGCGGATTCGGTGACCAGCTTGAGGTCATGTCCTGTTGCGGGGATCACGGTTTCCTGCTTTTCGCCGCAGGAGCATACCTTGACCTCCACACCGTCCGTCGTGCAGGTTACGGCCTTGGAGTCAGTCTCGGACAGCTCGAATTTGTGCTCGTGAGAGCAGCTGACAAGCGTGCTGACGATCGAGAATAACAGAACGAAAGTCAATATCAGTGAAAGTGTTTTTTTCATAGCCATTCTCCTTTGCTGTGAATCAATTGATATATTACGTATTGTATCACAGAATCAACAATAATGCAAGATTTTTTGCAAGTTTCTCTTGCGAATATTGTAATTATTCCGTGCTTTTTCGAGTGGATCCGGTATTATTTGACAAATCCGTATGCTCTTCCCTTCAAATATCCCTCTTGAGGATCACCGAGAGCATGGTGCCGCGCTTGCCGTTTGTATGCTTGGCGGCATAGCGGTGCGAGAAAAAGTCCCCGGGGTTGCAGCAGGTGCAGATGTTGGCCGCATCAATGTGTTCATCGGGCACACCTGCGTCATGCAGCAAAAGACGGTTGACCTTGACAAGATCACCGTAATATTTGCCGTTTTGCGCCTTGGTAAAGCATGCGTCCACGATCTCTTTTCCGCAAAGGCGGTCAAATTCATCCACGCAGTCGCGCCCCACCTCAAAGCAGCAAGCACCGATGCAAGGACCGATGGCAACATAGATTGCAACGTCATTCCCGCAAAGCTCTCGCAAGGCCCTGACCGCATTCTGCACAATGCCGCCCGCCGTGCCGCGCCACCCCGCATGCACCGCCGAAACGGCAAGCACACTGCCGTCAGCATTCCTTGCTTCCAACAAAACGGGCACGCAGTCCGCACTCTTGACGCCAAGCGTCACACCATCGTGATCGGTCACGTATCCGTCACCCATACCGTTCGCAGGACGAACGTATCCCCTGCCCGCATCCTCCTCGGTAACGTAAAGCACGTCCGTGCTATGTACCTGCGGCAGAGAGATCACGCTCTCGGGGGCAAAGCCCACGGCTCCTGCAAACAATTTCAGATTCTCAAGCACGGTCGCGTCGTCGTCTCCTCGGCCATGCGCCAGATTCAGCCCCGCGGTCTCGGGAGTGGAGCTCACCCCACCGATACGCGTGGAATATGCATGTTTACTCTGAAGCAGGGTCGAGTAATAATACCCGACCCTACCAATCTGTCTGTATACAAACATCAGTCAATATCCTCTTTGACCATCTCGGGCGACTGCTCCAGCACCTTGGGATGCTCCAACAAATTGCGGATGGTTTTGAACGCGGAGGCATAGATATAGCCGTCGCAAATACGCTCGTCCGTCACCACCTTGAGGTCGATCATGCGCTTTTTATGTACGTTGCCCTCATCGTCCAGCGTCAGCTCCATACGCTTATTGCCGTACGACACGAAAATGGGCAGGTTACCGAAATTATACAGGTGGTGATAGATCGGACGAATGCCAAGCGAGCCCATACTGGTCACGAACAACGAGCCATGAAACGGGCTGACACCAATCAGAGCCTGCGGCAGAATGCGGTGGTTATCCATCCAGGTGAGCAGATCTATCACACGCAAAAGCACAAAACGCGGCAGTCCCGACAATACGCGCGCGGTCTTATCAAACGCGCTCTCACCGTCCGCCTTTTGCTCGCTTTCGTCCTTGACCGCCTGCACGGCAGCATTGAACTTTTCGTACACCTGGTCAATGGTGTCAGTCGGCTCAAAATACACCTTGATGCAGGTATCGGGCGAATCGGCAGACATGGTGGTCTTGATGGTCATGTTGACCACGATGTTATTTCTTGCATAAATGCGGTTACCGCTGACAAAGCGATTGACCTCGGGACGCTTTGCAACCGTGCGCACGTAAGCAGCCAAAAAAACGTGCAAAAACGAGAAGTGCACCATTCCCTGCTTGATCTTGGAACGGATATACGGATCGGTCTCGGTCATATCAATGCTGTCCGCGAACTGATTGCATGCATCGTTTCTGGTGCGCATGATGAACGGCATAAACTTATTCATGGGGTACAGCGTACGTACCAATCTGCCGTCCTTGCGGTCACCAAAACGGCGCTTTCTTTTTTTGGTCGTTGCTTGCACTGCTTGTGTTTCCAGGGTTGCGTTTTCCATAACGGGGCGTCTCCTATCAGATGAATTCATTTTATTATAGCGAAAAATCGGGAATAAATCAAGTGGCAAAACGCACAAAACCTTTGACAAACAATGGTTTTTATGATAAAATATTGTTTGAGGTGATGAAAATGAAGCACGTTGACATATATACCGACGGCGCATGCCGCGGAAATCCCGGTCGCGGAGGCTGGGGCGCAGTTTTGGTTTACAAGGGCGTTGAGAAGGAATTATCGGGCGGTGAGCCCATGACCACCAACAATCGCATGGAGCTCTCGGCTGTCATAGCCGCACTCTCTGCTCTGCGCGAGCCCTGTGAGATTACGCTGACAAGCGACTCCAAGTACGTGGTGGACGCCGTGACCAAGGGCTGGGCGAGATCCTGGAAGGCGCGAGGATGGGTCAAGCCGGACAAGTCTCCCGCACTCAATCCCGACTTGTGGGAAACGCTTTTGAAGCTGCTGGATTACCATGATGTGACCTTCGTTTGGGTCAAGGGGCACGCGGGGCACCCTTACAACGAGCGATGCGACAAGCTGGCAACCGATTTTGCCGACTCGTTTGCGTGATTTTTCTATTGACAAGCAATGAGAAATCCTTTATAATAGAAGGTATCAAATCTTGATCCTTCGGGTCGAAAGAAAAGGAGAAATCATGAAAAAGTTTTTTGAAGAATTCAAGAAATTTATCACACGCGGCAACGTCGTGGATATGGCAGTCGGTGTGATCGTTGGCGGTGCTTTTACAGCAATCGTCAATGGCCTTAGCAATAACATTCTCAAGCCCATCATCAATTACGTCCTGTTCCTGGTTCTGGGTAAGGACTCTCTCAACGAGATCTACACCTTCTTGCACAAGGAAGTGGTTGACGTTGTGGACGAGGCCGGTGCTGTGATCGGCACGCAGGTTGATCTGGCGCAGTCCATCTACATTGACTGGGGCGCGTTCATCAACGCCATCATCAACTTCTTCCTGATCGCAATCGTGCTGTTCAGCATCGTCAAGATCTTCAACAAGTTCAGAGAAGAGCGCAAGGAGCTCTCCGAAAAGATCGGCAATGACAAGCTGACCAAGGAGCAGAAGAAGGAGCTGAAAAAGGCAGGCATCAAGGCTCGCGACAAGGAAGCAGTTGACGCTTACTTTGCAGAAAAGGCACGCAAGGCCGCTGAGCAGGCAGCAGCTGAGGCAGCAGCAGCTGAAGCAGCAGCAAAGGCTGAGCGCGAGGCAAACCCCACCACCGAGGATCTGCTCAAGCTCATTCTTGCAGAGCTCAAGAAGGATTGATAGATTCATATAACGTAAGGAGTCGGATCACGCATCCGGCTCCTTTTCTATATGCAAATAAAAAAACTGCCCGATGTGGCAATGCCATTAAGTTAAGAAAATACGATGTGCCCCCGCCCCAAGATCCTTCGCGGCGCCCCTGCCTGTCATTCTCGAGCGCAGCGAAGAATCTTGGCAGGGGCTTGCTCGAGGATGACGGGGGCGGGGGGCCAATTCCTTAACTTAATGACATTGCCCGATGTGGCTGACGAATTAGCGAAAAATTAACACGGAGATTGTATCAAAATCAATCTCCGTGTCCGTTTTTTTTTCAAAAAAGATACCAACCGTAGGGGGCGACGTCCTCGACGCCCCGGGTAGGCACATGGAACTTATTGCATTGCGAAAAGATTTGTTTATGTAGGATGGGGCGTCGGGGACGTCGCCCCCTACAGCTGTTTTTATGCGTATCTCAGTTTATTGTTTTGACAGAAACGGGTATGATTCATCCCCATTTCTTCGCTAATTCCGCAGCCCGACGTGGCGTGTTTTTTTATCTCCCCCCAAGCCTTGACAAATTGCCCCGATTGCGTTATAATCAAATCAGAAAATTTTATTTCGGGAGGCTACTTATGAACTCTGTATTCCAGCCTTTGGCTCTGACAAAAAAGGCGGTCATTCTTGACACCGATATGGGTCCCGACTGCGACGACGTCGGCGCTCTTGTTACGCTGATCGACTACGCAAAGCAATATGACTTTGACATTCTGGGCATTTGCAACTGCACGTCCAACCGCTCGGGCATGGGTGCGATCGACGCTGTTGCCCGCTACTGCGGCTACCCCATCGAGAATCTCGGCCAGTGGAATCAGCCCGGCTTTATGGATGACGAAAGCTGCCACAAATATACCGATGAAATTGCACAGCGCTTCTCCGCAAAGTATGCGAACGGCACGCTTGCCGTAGCCCCCTCGGTAGAATTCTACCGCAGAACGCTTGCCAATGCGCCCGACGACGGTGTGGTGATCATCGTGATCGGTATGCTGAATACGCTCTCCGCGCTGCTTGATTCCGAGCCCGACGAGTTCTCTCCCCTCTCCGGCAAAGAGATGATCAAGGCTAAGGTCAACGCGCTGGTTTCCATGGCAGCCATTCTGCCCGAAGGAAGAGAATGCAACGTTCTCAATGACTACAAGGCTGCCGAGAACGTATTTACCAACTGGCCGACTGCTATGTTCCTCTCCGATTTCCACATCGGCTGGCAGATCATTACAGGCTTTGACGCAGACAAGCCGCAGCCCGAAAACCCGCTCTATGAGTCCTACAGACTGTGGACCGACGGCAGATGCTGGAACAGCAGCTACGACCTGACCGCCGTGCAGTTTGCCGTGCTTGGCGAGGGCGAGTTCTATTCCCTGCTGGAGCCCTGCCGCCTGGAATTCTACGATGCGGGCACGGGCACACCCGACGCCACTCGCACCATCCCCGACCCCGAGGGCCGCATCTACTTTATGAAAAAGATGGTCGACGACGCCACCATCGCAGCCGATCTCAACAAGTTCTTGCATAAATATTAAGAACGAAATCTCAAACACCACCAAGGACATTCTTTGGTGGTGTTTTTCGGACATGCGGAATGCCTATTGTATGGAATAGCAGCTCGTATTCCAAGGGAGCCTTGAATCTGAAGCAATGAATTGATCATTGCTTTTTCTCTAATATGTGCTATAATGTAATCACACCGGTGAAATGAATTTTGGAGGTGCTTTTATGCAACTTGATATAGGACAAAAAATTCGCGAACTACGCCGACGTGACCGACGCACACAAGAAGAACTTGCCCAAGCGATCGGTGTGACATCGCAAGCGGTTTCCCGATGGGAAGCCAACGGCGGCTATCCCGATATGGAGATGATCCCTTCCATTGCCAACTATTTCGGCATTTCAATTGACGAGCTCTTTGGCTATCACAATGAACGATCCCAAAGAATTGACGAATTGGTTGCCAAAATCGACGCCATGAATTTTCAGAATAATGGCGTGAATATCAATATTGACGAGTGCATTGCATTGGCAAGAAACGCATTGATCGAATTTCCCGGAAACGAAAAGCTCATGCTGTGCCTTGCTTCGGTGCTGTATAACGCCGGATACGTCCGCTATGGAGAATATCATTTGACAGATGCAGACGGATATGACGTTTTGGACGTGGAAAGACACCGCACCTACACTGAATGGAAAGAGGCTATATCGCTTTATGAAAAGCTCTTGAAAACAATAGAGAACGGTGCGCTGCGTCATCGCGCGGTTTGTGAGCTTACGCAACTGTATTTGAACGTGGGAGAGCACACAAGAGCACTTGAGCTGATCGAAACTTCCCCCAACATTTTCGGCTGCAAGGAATTCTTGAAAGCCACTGCTACTGATGGAAAGGAACGTGCCAAGGCATATGGTGAAGGGTTGCTGCAGGTGGTGTACGCTTGTTCCTGGCTGATGGTCTGTACTGTGATCGCATATGAACAGAACATGTCCCCGTCCGACAAAGTGCAAAGTATTCGGTGTGCAATAGATATATTCCGTACCGTGTGCACCGACGGAAACTACGGCAAACATCATGGCTATGTAGCAAGAGTCTACACGTTACTATCCTTGTATCTGTGGTTGGAGGGCAAAAAGGATGAGGCGTTTGAAGCGTTGAATAATTCTCTGACACAGTTCCGGCTTTTTACGAAATATTGCGAAAGCCAAAACGGTTACTATACCGCACCCCTCATTCGTTTAGTTCCGTATGAAGAGATTCAAGCAAAAGCGAATGATGACTCGCATCCTCACACCTCTGCCGGAAGCCTTGCCGAGGATTGGCCTTTTTGGAGTGTTCCAGAATACGAGATCGTCAAGCCCGAAATCCAAGCCGATCCCCGTTGGGACGAATGGGTATCAAAATTACAATAATCATCCGGATATGCCCCGCCTTGGCGGGGCTTCTCTTGTTTTTCTGCTCACCATAAGCCAAAGCGGTGACTTTTTCATGTTCTGCTCTCGGTGAAAGAGCGTCCGTGCAGGAACCCCCACCACCGCAACCGCGTCACTTGTTTCCCTCGTGCCTCGGTCAACTTCGCTCCGCTGCGGTCCAATTTGCTTGCAAATATTCCCGCAGCGGGGAGGCTCATTTGCGCATCCGAATTCATCAGTTTGTCCGCTTCGACAAGGTCTTGTTCGCCTGTTGAATGCGGATTTTTGGCAGGTTGCCCGAAACACAGCCTCCCCGCTGCGGGAGGGGGACCGCAGCGGAAGAGAGTTTCGCGGAGAATCCGCGAAATGATCGACGCGGTTGCGGTGGTGGGGGTTCCCTTTTCGCCGCTCTTTCACCTCTATCAAAAATGAAGAAAGCCCTTGCGTTTGCAAGGGCTTTTAACCATCATTTTGCATTTTGCATTTAACTCAGTCCGATCAGCGCGTCGTTGACCGCTTGCTTGATGCTGTGGGCAAATGCAGGAGTGCCCGGACACAGCACAGTCACGTCGGGGTCGGTATGCGCTAAAATATGCTTTGCTGCGCGCTTGACCGTGGTGCATGCGGTGATTTTGAGCATCTCATGCTGCGGTGCGTCCTGCCCCACGAAAATGATCTCCTCGACCGCGTAAGCGTCCTCTGACACAAATTCCTTATCAAATGCGGTCAGCAATTTATCGGGTGTCCCTTGCACGCACAGCACCACGCGACCGCCAAAGCTGGTTTGCTTTTGGTGCAGCGCACAAAGCAACGCGCGCACGTCCTCGGCAGAGCTTGCCGCGCTGACAATCACACCGGGACGCACAGTCAACACGTCAAAGCACAGGGACACCTCTGCCCTTTGTAATCCTGCTGCAATGGCAGCGCCGGGAAGTCTGACGCCGTCGCGGCGCAAGGCATAGCATGCTTCAATCGCAGCCAGGGCTGCCTCAAATTGCACCTCATACGAGGAATGTATACGATAAGGGCCTTTGCCTCGGTAGGTAAACTCCATTTTCGCAAGCGCGCTCTCCTTGACTGCGACCTCGCTCTTGGCAGGCACGGTCAATCGGCTGCCCGCCGCCGCACAGGCCTGCGAGATCAGATTGTACACCTCTCCACCCGTAAAGCCCGTGACCACCTCACGCGTACCGCGCTTGATGGCAAGGCAGGAATCCTGCGCCTGCTTTTTTGCCTGAGCCGTATCCCGCGTGCCAAAGCCGCACGGCATGACCAGTGTATAGGGCGCAGCAACCGCCATGGGATCGCTTGCATGATCGCGCGCGGCCTCAAAAATGATCACGTCACAGCCATGGCAGCAAAACGCCAGCATAGCAAGCACGCAGATCTTTTGCTCGCTGTCAAAGTCCGCCACCTCGCCGTCGCCCGGATCCTTTTTCAAGCTGTCAATGCCCTGCATGATCTGATCGGAAAGCTCACAAACCTGCTTGTGCGGGATCGGCTGTCCGTCTATACGAATGCGACTGCGAAAGCCGTCGGTCTCCTGCCTTGTCAGTCGTCCCACACGATAGCCCGCGCAGAGCAAAATACTCTCTAACTACGCGGCACGGCAATAGCCGTCCGCATTATCGCTGACACACACCTTGCGAATTCCCGTATGAATTCGGCCAAGCTTCATACAAAGCGCAAAGAAATGCTCGGGACTTGCGGCGCGGGAATTTTCTTTCAAATATCTTTGTGCCCGCACAAAGTTCATATGCTCTGCCCTCCGATTCTCTCAAGAATCAGAACGCTGTTGGGCTCGATGCGCAATGCACCTCTGCCACGTGTACCGCAAAGCAGATCCTCGAATTCCCCCTCAATGGGCAGCGTAACGGGCTGTTCGTGTCGGCTTGCAACCACCACAAGCTCTCTGTCTTTGGCGCGTCTTGCAAAGGCAATACAGGACGCATCGTGATATAAGATTTCAAATGCACCGCCATCCAGTGCAGGATGTGTTGCGCGCAGCTCACCCAGCTTCTGATAGTAGGCCAGCAGCTCGGCGCGCACGGGATCACTCATCTCATGCCACGGCATAGGCATGCGACAGAAGGGATCTCTTGCGCCCTCCAGCCCCAACTCGTCGCCGTAATACAGCGAGGGAATGCCGAAAACGGTATATTGCAAGGCAGCCGCGATCTTGACAAGCTTCATTGCCTCGGCACGTTTCTGTGCACTCAGGCGGTAGACGGCAAGATCATCGTTGCTCTTGTCCAGATCCTCCTCTGTGCTGCCAAGCATGGTCATGATACGCTCGGTGTCGTGCGTACCCACCAGATTCATCAGCGCGTGGCAAACCTCTTCGGGATAGGAGGAATACAACTCGGTCAGCACATGGTAAAGACCCTCTGCATCGCGGTAGCGGATAAAATCCAGAATTCCGTTGCGCACGGGATAGTTCATGACGCTGTCCAGCTGCTTGCCGGACAGATATCTGCGGCGCTTGGAATACGCGATCTTATCGGCGGCGTTTTCCCACACCTCGCCGATGACCACGCACTCGCCGTCGCTCTCGTCCTTGACAGCTGCACGGAACTCGTCAAGGAAATCGTCTGACAGCTCGTCTGCCACGTCAAGTCTCCAGCCGCCGATGCCCATTTTGACGTACTTGCGGGCAATGCCCTGCTCGCCCGTGAAATATCTGCGGCAGGACTCCTTTGTATGGTTGAGTCTTGGCAGGATCGGAATGCCCCACCAGGAATCGTACTCGTTGGGATAGGAACGGAAGCCGTACCATTCGGCATACGGCGAGGTGGGCGACTGATACGCACCAAGCCCCTCGTACTTGCCATAGCGGTTGAAATAGCGGCTGTCGTCACCCGTGTGATTGAACACGCCGTCCAAGATCACGCGCATACCCTTTTGGCGCGCCTTGCACAAAAGGTGCTCAAATGCAGCCTCGCCGCCAAACATGGGGTCGATCTGCTCATAGTCACCCGTGTCGTATTTGTGGTTGGAATACGCCTTGAAGATGGGGCTCAGATAGATCACCTTTACGCCCAGGGACTCCAGATAATCCAGCTTTTCGGCCACGCCCCAAAGATTGCCGCCGAAAAAGACGTTATTGGGAACGGGCGCCCCGGGATAAGGCGCATACTGCGGAATGCCGTTTTCCCAGTCGGGATTGATCTCGGCATCGTCGCGTGTGCCTACGGGTCCCTGCCCGCGGCAGAAGCGGTCCACGAATATATGATACATCACGCCCTTGCCAAACCAGGACGGGGTGTGATAGGTGTTTTCAAAAATCAAAAGACGGAATCTTGCTCCCGAAGAGCGGGACAGATAAAAGTCCACGTTGTTGGTGCTCTCGGTGAACATGGTATCAAAGCCCTTGAGAAACAAGAACTCATAATAGAAAAGGCCGCTCTGCTGCGCCGGGCAGCAAAGCTCTTTGGTATCCAGCGTAATGCTGTATACGGTATCGGTGTCGGTCTTGGTGTAGACGTCCATGGGTCGGTCATAATCCCCGCAGCCGTCGCGGTTGCCTCTGAGCACAACACCGCTCTCGCCAAGCGTGCGCGGTACGTGCAAAAACACCTCAAGGACGTCTCCGTACGCAAAAGCACTTTTGCGCGTAACGTCCTCGCCATTGCAATATTTATGAATTCTGACACCGTTTGATTGCATAATAATCTCCATGCCGCCTATGGCGACTCAATATCGTATTGCGTGAAGGGTTAAATAAACAGAAAAATAACGTGAGCTTTCACGCTTTCCTTCGAAAAATAAGGTCGCGGGGCTGTCGTTTTTGGGCGACAGCCCCGAAATGACCGAATAGAATTACTTCAAGGGCTCGATATGCCAGATCTTCTCGGCATATTCCTTGATCGAGCGGTCTGCAGCGAAGTAGCCGCAGGCTGCGGTATTGAGCAGAGAGCGGCGAGACCACTCGGCGCGGTTCGCATAATCGCGGATCGCCTGCTGATGCGTCAGGCGGTAAGACTCAAAGTCTGCCAGGCACATGAAGGGATCGGCAATGCCGTTGCCCGACAAGAGATAGGTGGCGAGATCCGCAAAGGACTCACCCGCAAAGCCAACAGACAGGAAATTGACGATCTTTTCCAGACGCTTGTTGTTTGCATAGAACTCTGCAGAGCGGTAGCCGCGCAGCCAAAGCTCTTCCACCTCGGCAGCGGTCAGACCGAAGATATACATGTTCTCGTCACCCACGGCATCCAGCATCTCAATGTTGGCGCCATCCAGCGTACCGATGGTGAGTGCACCGTTGATCATCAGCTTCATGCAGCCCGTACCGCTGGCCTCTTTGCCTGCCAGCGAGATCTGCTCACTGATATCTGCGGAAGGAATCAGGATCTCGGCCGTGCTGACGTCGTAGTTTTCAAGGAATACCACGTTGAGCTTCTGCTTGATCTTGGGATTCTTTTCGATATCCTTACTGATCATGCAAAGCAGCTGAATGATGCGCTTTGCCATCTGATAACCGGGAGCAGCCTTTGCGCCGAAGATATAGGTCTGAGGCGTCATTTCCAGGTCGGGATTTTCACGCAGCTCCAGATAAAGCCCTATGATATTGAGCGCGTTGAGCAGCTGACGCTTATACTCGTGCAGTCTCTTGATCTGTACGTCGTAAATGCTGTGCGTATCCAGCTTCTGCCCCGTCTTGCGGTACAGGTGCTGTGCAAACGCCACCTTGTTGGCGTGCTTGATATCACGGATGCGCTGCACAACTGCTGCGTCGTCCGCAAATTTGGCAAACTCGGCAAGCTCCTCGGGATTGTGACGGTAACCCGTGCCGATACATTCATCCAGAAGCCCGGCAAGCTTGGGGTTGGAATAGCACAGCCAACGACGGTGTGCAATACCGTTGGTCACGTTGAGGAACTTTTCGGGATACATCTTGTAGAAATCCTTGAATACGCTCTCGGTCAGAATATTCGAATGCAGCTTGGACACACCGTTGA
>JAFQUG010000217.1 GCA_017408625.1 Clostridia bacterium
GCTTGCTCCAATGTCATTAAGTCAAGAAAACACGATGTGCCCCGCCCCAAGATCCTTTGCGGTGCCCCTGCAAGCTCTGCGAAGCGGAGCGATTCATTCATCGAGCGCAGCGAAGAATCTTGGCAGGGGCTTGCTCGAGGATGACGGGGCGGGGAGCAGCACTTCTTCTTAACTTGATAGCATTGGGGCTTGCTCCCGCCGCGATTCGTTAAATCAAGAGTCCGTCTGCCTCGGTCAGCGTACCGTTTTTGTAAATCACTGTCTTGACCTCGTAAGGACCGTAGAAAAGGGGAAGGGTGGCGTTGCAAAGTGAAAGCTCTGCATCCCTTTGATCGGGGGTGTTGTTGAACAAGCGCAGGATAAAGGCATCCGTCTCGCCGTCCGCGCCCTTGAGCGTCACAAGGCTGATCGCGTCGTTGCCGAGTGTGATCGAGAAGGGCTTGATGGGCGGGTGTGCACTGCCCGTGGGGAAGGTGTTGAGCGTGTAGGGCTTGTGGTTGAAGCGCTGCGCGGCATTCTCCAGGTCGTCACGGTCAAAGACGCCGAGACGGAAGGAGTAGGCGCTCTCGCCCTGGTCGATCTTCTTGATAAAGCGATCGGTGGGAATGATCTCTCTGCCCGGGATCGGGTGCGCGCAGTAGCTGACGCCGCGGCAAAGGGAAAGGTACAGAGCGCCGTTTTCAAAGTGGCTGCCGTAGATGCAGTTGTTGAGCAGAGTGGTGCAAAGACCGCTCTCGTGCTGCATGGCAATAAAGCGCTGCGATACGTTTTCTCTTGCATCGGTGTAAAGCTGCTCTGTGCCGAACAGGGTCTGGCCCAACAGCTCACCACCCTGCATAAAGGGCACCTTGAGCTTGACAAAGCAGTCAATGTCGCCAAGGAACAGCGTCACGTCCACGTCAACGAGATCGTTATTCTTGTAGATCTTGTAAAGCACGCGTGCGCGGGTGTTGTCACACTTGAAGAACGCCTCAACGCCTAAGTAAATATCGCCGTCCTCAATGACCGAAATGGGCGCAAGCCCCGCAAACACACCGTCGGGCTCGCTCATCAGCACAAAGGCGCGCTCGCCCATGCCAAGTCTTGCCAGCTGGAAGGGCTGCATGGCCCAGGGGTCGGGGTTGTCGTCAAACATGCAAAGAGAGAAGCCGTCCTTGACGTATTCTGTGCCGTCAAGACAGAACGAGGAAAGCAAGCCGGTCGCGCGGTCGATAACCACGCGCTTGCGGCCGTTGTCAAATACCAAATCGTCGGTTCTCGGCGTTTGCTTGCGGTCGGTGACGCGGGCATATGCGCCATAGCGACGCATGCTCATGGGCGGCACGTCGGCCATGAAGGTGACTCTCTTGCGCCAGTCGAGGTTGAGGTTGCTCTCCTCCTTGACGCGCTGCGAGGGCACGACGTTGCCGTAGGCGTCCTTGACCGTGATCTCGGTAACCGAGTCGGTCCAGTTCTGATCTGCCAGCATCAGCTCAAATTCCACGTTCTCGCGGATATGCTGCGCGGTGGGGTTGTAAACCAGCACGGGGTATTCACCCTCAGCTGCAACGGGCTGATCGGCGCACAGCGCAAAGAATGCGCGGGTCTTGAGGCGCTCTGCCTCCAAAAGGCCGTGGTCAAGCAGCTTCAGGCCATTGTCCTCGCCCGATTGAATGCAGGAGCCCGGCAGCACGTCGTGAAATTCCGCATTCAACAGATCCTCGGTGATGGTGTGAAAGGCATCCTCGGGATACTCGGAAAGCGCGCCGGAAATGCAGGCGGCGGACATCATTTTTTCAGCTACGTATAGCTCATTTTCAAGCTGTACGTGTTTGCGCTTGATCTTGCCCATCGAGGTGTAGCAGCCGGGCATCGAGATACGCAGCGACCCTTCATACACGGCGGTGGGATCAATGCTTGCAAAGAATTTTTCGGGCGTGGAGTGGATCAGATACAGCTCCTCGCCCTCCTTCATATCGTCGCGGATATCCGCAAGGTCCTTGCGCGAAGGGCCGCCGCCGTGGTTGCCCACGCCCCAAAGCACCAGCGTCGTATCCTCGGGCTGCGCGTTTGCCTTGGAAATGATGGCGTCAAGAGATTTGCCCATGGGCGAGGAGTAGCCGCCGTCAAAGGCGCGCATGACCTTGATGCGCGAGCCGTCAAAGCCCTGCCAGATAAACTGTCTTGCGGGCTCGGGGCAGGCGTAGGAGTCGGGGCGGCAGCAGATATAGCTGTCCTGGCCGCACTTGGCAATGATCTGCACAAGCCCGCGGCTGTGTCCGAATGAGTCAAAATTGATGGCGGTGGTGGGGGAGATGCCAAAGCGGCTTTCAAAATAACGCTTGCCCTCCAGAACCTGGCGGGTCATGCTTTCACCGCTGGGCATGTTGCAGTCGGGCTGCAGATACCAGCCGCCCATGATGTGCCACTTGCCGGCCTTGACCAGCGCACGGATCTCCTCAAACAGGGCAGGATCGTATTCCTCCACGTATTTGTAAACGGTTGCCTCGTTGTGGCAAAAGATATAGTCAAAATCGCGCGCCAGGTTGACGGCCGAGCGGAAGGTGGAAAGCACCACGCCCGCGCCCTCTTGCCAATCCCATTGCCAGATGGGGTCAATGTGCGCATTACAGATCAGATGGACTTGTTTCATGATAACCTCCATGGTGATGACTCTATCTGTATTATACATGAAAAAATCAAAAATGGCAAGTGCTGTTTCACATATTCGGGTATAATTGGGCAGGCGCGGTGAAACCAAAAGCCTTGCCCCGCTGGGGAAGGGGGACCGCGGAGCGAGCCTGCGAGCGGGCGGTGGATGAGGTCCCCATAAAACCGCGCGAAACGATTTTGAGCAATCCTGCCCATAGGATATGGAAACACAGCCTCCCCTTGGGGAGAAGTCGCGGAACGCGACGAGGGGTGTTTTTCGAAAAAAACGGAGCCGATGAAACTTTGTCACAGTTCATCCTTCGGTGACTTCTTTCCTGTTTAGCAAAAATTCTGATCGGTACAATCCCCCCTCTGGCGCTTCACGCCTTCTCCCCAAGGGGAGAAATGGATTTCTTGCCCCATGGGAAAGA
>JAFQUG010000218.1 GCA_017408625.1 Clostridia bacterium
AATGCCGATAAAGTATGCAAGGGGGGCGATCCACCACGCACCGCCGAAGAGCGATCCTGCGATCATGGCGATGATGGGCAGCTTTGCGCCGCAAGGAATAAAGGTGGTTGTGATGACCGTCATACGGCGGTCCTTTTCATTCTCAATGGTTCGGGACGCCATAATACCGGGAACGCCGCAGCCCGTGCCGATCAGCATAGGGATAAACGACTTGCCCGAAAGTCCGAAGCGACGGAAAATTCTGTCCAGCACAAAGGCAATACGTGCCATGTAGCCGCACGCCTCTAAGAATGCGAGCAGGATGAACAGCACGACCATCTGAGGCACAAAGCCAAGCACTGCGCCAACACCGCCCACGATACCGTCAAGCACCAATGCCTGCAGCCAATCGGCACAGCCGATAGCATTAAGTCCCTGCTCTACCAGCACGGGAATACCGGGTACCATGACGCGATAGTCGCCGATTGCGGGAGCGTTTTCAAGGATTACATCTGCATCAGCCGTGATGTCGTAGCCTGCTTCCAGCAGCGCGTCGTTATAAGAACCGTAAGCCTCCTCAAACGCGCCAAGGTCGCCATCCTGTACTGCATCAAGGATCTCATCCGCGCCTACAACGCCTGCGTCATGCGCCTGCTCCAGCACGGGAGTCATGACTGCGTGATCAAGCAGATTTTCCTCTGCATAAGAGTCAACTGCATCGTTGTACTTCTGCGCGCCGATAATCGGTACAGCCCATTCGTCGCCAAACAGGCCGTCGTTGGTAAAGTCGGTCACCCACGTACCAACCGTGGATACCGAGATGTAGTACACAAGGAACATGATAACCACGAAGATGGGCAACGCCAGGATGCGGTTGGTGACCACCTTGTCGATCTTATCGGACACGGTCATGCGGCTTGTGTTCTTTTTCTTGTAGCAGCCGGACAGCAGAGTTGCGATGTAATTGTAACGCTCGTTGGCGATGATGCTCTCGGATTCGTCGTCCAGCTCCTCTTCGGCCATGACGATATCGCGCTCGATATGCGCCACCTTTTCCTCGGGCATGGCAAGCTGCTCCAGCACCATGCGGTCACGCTCAAAGATCTTGATGGCATACCATCTCTGCTGCTGTTCGGGCATGCCGTGCACGGCCGCCTCCTCGATATGTGCGATCGCGTGCTCCACTGCACCCGAGAAATTATGCGAGGGAGCGGGGGCTTTTGTGCCCGCAGCGGCAATTGCCACCTCAGCAGCCTCGTCGATGCCCGTGCCCTTGAGCGCGGAGATCTCAACCACGGGACAGCCAAGCTTTTTGGAAAGTCCGTTGATGTCCAGGTGGTCACCGTTCTTGCGTACCACGTCGATCATGTTGATGGTCACGACCACGGGAATGCCGAGTTCGGTCAGCTGGGTGGTCAGATACAGGTTTCGCTCTAAGTTAGAGCCGTCCACGATGTTGAGAATGACGTCGGGACGCTCACCAACCAGGTAGTTTCTTGCAACCACCTCTTCGGGAGTATAGGGAGAAAGAGAATAAATACCGGGCAGGTCGGTTAAGATCACATTCTCGTACTTTTTGATCTTGCCTTCCTTCTTTTCCACGGTGACGCCGGGCCAGTTACCTACAAACTGATTGGAGCCCGTCAGTGCATTAAACAGCGTCGTCTTACCCGAGTTCGGGTTACCTGCAAGAGCAATTCTGATCTTGCTTTGTTCCATATTAACCTCCATGCCGCCCATAGCAGCTCAAATAGTAATGGAAAATTTGATTCCATTTTCCGGTTAGCCCATGCTAACCTGTATTGTAAAAAAATACTTGGGTCAGTTCTCTACTTCAATCAGCTCGGCATCGGCCTTGCGCAGGGACAGCTCGTATCCGCGCACGTTAAGCTCCAGCGGGTCTCCCAGCGGTGCTACCTTACGCACGTAGATCTCTACGCCCTTTGTAATGCCCATGTCCATGATGCGGCGCTTGAGTGCGCCCTCACCGTGCAGCTTGACCACCTTTGCGGTCTGCCCAACCTTGACGTCTCGCAACGTTTTCATTTCGTTTCCCCTTTCTCCGGAATACGAAAACTGCTTTGTTTACAAAGCAATTCTGTAAGTTAGCCTGTGCTAACTGTAAATATTATAGCCCCTTTTGCACAATTTGTCAATATACTCCAAATAATTTTTTCAACTTTATTAAAAAAACGCATGAAGTACAGGCGAATCTTCCCTTTTTTGTGCATTATGCGCATGGCGAAAAAGACTTGATTTTTGGTTTGGTTTGTGGTATAATATATGGAAGGAAATCAAAAGGAGGGATAGCCGTGAGCAAGATTCTGGAATCAGGCGAAATGTACCTTGAAAATATCCTCGTGCTGCGCGACAAGCTGGAGCACGTACGTGCCATCGATATCGTCAATTATACGGGCTATTCCAAGCCCAGCATCAGCCGTGCTATGGGCCTTTTAAAGGAAGATGGCATGATCGAGGTGGATGCGCAGGGCTATATCACGCTGACCCCCGAGGGCGAGGCGCGTGCGCAGAACGTATATCTGCGTCACAAGGCACTGACCGCGTTCTTCTGCTCTATCGGCATCGACGAGGAAACCGCCTCGGCCGACGCCTGCAAGATCGAGCACATCATCAGCGAGCAGAGCATGATCAAGATCAGAGAATATTTGGAAAAGACAGATAAATAAAGCAACGGCTGCTGCCGTTGCTTTATTTTATTCAAATTCGATTTGGATATCCCCCGTATCGGTGGTGATCTCGCAGACGCCGCCGCTCGTGGCGCGGGGCACCTCCACGCGACCCGTGTTGGTTTGCGTATAAATGATCTTGGGGGTCAGGAACGAGCCCTTGACGTCACCCGTATCGGTTTCGATCTTGATCTCGGCTGCGTCACAGCCGTCCAGCACCACGTCGCCCGTATCGGTATTGACGTCCATCTTTCCCGAAGCCACAACATCGGTAAGCTTTGCCTTGCCCGTGTCGGTGTCCACAAAGATATCCACAGCGCGGCAACCGCTCAGCTCGGCATTGCCGGTGTTGGTTGTCACGTTCAACGTGCTCTTGGCAACAGCATCGGTCACAATAGCCTTACCCGTGTCGGTTTCTACCTGAATGCTTTTCGCCTCTGTACCGTTGATCTCTGCTCTGCCCGTATCGGTTTTTACAGACAGCGCCCCGTCCATGCTCACGTTCTTGATGCGTACAAATCCGGTATCAGTTTCAACACTCATGCTATGCGCAACGCCCGCTTCCCACTTCACCGCACCCGTATTCATACCAATCTGTACGTTTGCAAACGAAAACTCAGACGAGACAGTCACCGTACCCGTATTGCTTTTCATGAGCAACGCGTCATAAGCGGTCTTGGGCAGATACACGATCATATTCTGTCGCTGCGTATTAAAGATCCCGATATTGTGATACCATTGGCGCGTATCTTGCGTTGTGATTTTGAGTGTGCCCTCATGCACCGAAACGCTGTAGGTCACGTATTCACTCTCCATGCACTCGACCTTGCACTTGCCGTCAAGTGCCGTCCGAAATTCGATGCTTGATTCAATCGTTTGAATCGAAATATTCGAAAAATCCTCTGTGACCTCGTATGTCACGGGCTCATATTTTGTCGTTTGCAGCGTGCCGAAATCCCACTCGGCTGCGCTCATGGCACCCGCAAAAAGGCCTGCGCCCACAAGCACCAGCGCACCTGCAACGATCAAGCTGATGACAATAGCCTTTTTCATTCCTTCTCTCTCCTTCCCGTGAACAGCTTGGCAATGCCGACAAAGGTCATCTTGGTCAGCCAAGCCGCACCCTTAGTCGTATAAACACAACCGAAAAATGCAAATATTGCAAGACCCGCGCAAGCAAGACCTGCGCCAAGCACCGCTGCACCAACAAGCCACTCGCCTGCGATCATGCAGCCAAGGCCGTTCAGCGTCAAGGCGATGCCACAGGCCGCAAGCGTGACAAACAGCGCACCCCAAAGCGTGGCAACCACGCTCCAAAGCACTGCAATCAGCGCGATCACAATAGAAAACGCAGCGATCAGCAGCGGTATCCAAAGCGGTGCACCCAGAATCAGCATCACGATCTGCCAGGTCTCCATGCCCTTTTTGCTCCTCTTTTTGGGAGTTTCCTTTTGCTGCATAGGCTCTTGGATCTCGGCCGGCATCTGCTCGGGAGTTCTTTGCGGGATCTCGTCAAGGATGCTTGCAATGATTTCATTCACGTCACCGATCTGTGCAACGGCCTCCTGCTCCGAAAGCCCTTCCTCTATGCGGTCGTCTATCATTTCGCTGTAAAAATTCAACCGCTCGCGGGCATCCGACTCGGTCAGACATGAAATACCCGCTTGCAAACGGTCAAGAAATTCCTGTTTATTCACGTTCGCTCCCCTCCTTGGTTACAAATTGATACATGACCATGACCTCGCGCCATTCGCTCTTGAATTCCTCAATGCGCTCCCTGCCCTTGTCGGTAATCTGATAATATTTTCGCAGCCTTCCGCCGTGCTCTGCCGAGCGGACGGTCAGCATTTGCGCGCCTTCCAATCTTTTGAGAATGGTATAAAGCGTGGATTCCGAAAGCGTGATATACGGCGACATATCCTTGATGATCTTATAGCCGTAGGACTCTCCATCTTTGATGGTTGCTAAGACACAAACGTCCAGCATGCCGCGTTTGAGTTGAATATCCATGTAATACCCCCTTTCATGTAATACATCATATCACGAAGTATTGTGTTTGTCAATAGTTTCGAAAATTTTTTTGATCAATTTGATGCATTTTTTGTATTCCTCCCCTGCATATATCGAAAAAACGCCACCGCGTGCGGTGGCGTTTTCCTATGAATTTTCTATAAAACTAACCAAACGGCTTGAATTTATGCTCCTCGCAAAGCTCCAGTGCGTCAATCACAGCCTCAAAACGAGCGCGTGCAGCGTCAAGACCTGCGGGATGGTGCGCATCCGAGCCGAGATAGAACTTGCATCCCTGCTCTTTTGCAATGTGATAGGGTCGCATGGTGTCCGCGCTCTGCGGATCGGTCAAGGACACATTCAGCTCCACGCCCATGCCCGATCTTGCCACGCGGGCAAACAGCCGGGCAAAGTCCGCATCCGGGATCGCGTTGAGAATATCATCGCGGCTCCCCTCGCAATTCTTTGCCATCAGGCTGCAGGTAAAGTGCGCAAGACCCATCTTTTCAAACGGCAGATCCATATCCAAAAGCGCGTGATTGCGCTGCATATACAGCTCTGCCCTGCGCACAACCGAGACGTCCTCGGGCGCGATGGTAAAGCCGGACATGTGCAAATGGCTGGTGGGCACAATGATAAATTCAAACGCATTCATCGTC
Organism: Clostridia bacterium; assembly: GCA_017408625.1. The sequence goes on from JAFQUG010000218.1 coordinate 5,336, forward strand.
TTATCCGAGATGCCAAGTGTCAAAAACCTGTCCATATCGATCTCACAGCCGAAATGAAACGCACATTTTTCGGATTTTGGCAGCGGCAAGATCCCTTGCACGTGTGCAAAATTCTGCGCTGCATACCAACCGCTCGCACCTGGCACGTTCTCGTCCCAGTAATGGTCTGTCACGCAGATATGCGAGAGTCCCTCTCGCTCGCCGTAAGCAAGCAGCGCATCGGCCGTCTGCTGCGGATCATTTGAGCACAGCGAGAGCTGCGAATGCAGGTGCAGGTCGTGGTCAATGATAAATCTGCTCATGGATCAGGACAGAAAACGCTTGAGGTTTTCGTAACCTCTTGCAATGGCGGCAAAGCAATCCTCTGCGCCCTCATACTCGATGGAATAATAGCCGTTATAGCCTGTGTTCTTGATAATCTCAATGCACTTGCCCACGTTGCAATCGCCCTCGCCGACCGCAGCACCTGCAAAATAATTGCATGCGCGCGTTTTGCCGTAACCCGGCTTGGGCTCACAGGACTTATACATATCCTTGGCGTGCACGTGCACGGCATAGGGCGCGACGCGGGAGACCGCGGTCACGTTGTCCTCGTCCGCGCAGACAAAGTTGCCAACGTCCACGAGAAGTCCGTAGTTATCGTGTGCCACCGCGTTGAACAGCTGCTCAACGCGATAGGAATCCTGCGCAATATAGCCGTGGTTTTCGGTACAGGTGATGATACCGCACTCGGCACCGTACTCGGTGATCTTGCGTGCATTGTCCGCAATGGTGGGCAGCATGAGTCCAAAGCTGCGGCCATTGCCCTGCTTGGTGGTGGCATAGCAAACGTCGTGGCGCATGACCGAGCAGCCAAGCGCAACGGCAACGTCCACCTGCGCCTTCATGCGATCCACCTCGGCTTGATTGGCAGCAGCGGTGTCGTGGTACAGGTTTGCTCCGATGGTATATGCGTTGATGGTCATACCAAGCGCATCGGCTCTCTCCTTGAGCTGCTTTGCAAACGCAAGACGGTCTGCCTGGGTCTCGCCCGGCATATCCAAAAACTCAATGGCATCAAAGCCCATTTCGTGCGCCTTGTCAATGGTCTGCTCCAGCGTCAGACGGCCGTCACGAATGGCCTGGTAGTAGGAATACGAGCTGACGGAAATCTTCATATGCTCACCTTATTTGCCCATGATGCCGGTCAGGTGGTCGATCGCAGTCTGAATGTCACCTCTGGGGTTGTCACCGCACTCGCGCTCAATGGTCAAGAAGCCCTTATAGCCAATGTCGTCCAGCGCCTGCAGGTAGGTCTCAAAGTGTACGCCACCCGTGCCGAGCGGTACTTCTGCAAAATACTGAATGCCCTGGAACTCCTGAGGAACGGGATGCACGACACCGTAAATGTACTCGGGATTGCCGCGGTGCAGCATAACGCCATCCTTGGCGTGGGTATGTACGATATAGTCCTTGAGGTTGTGCACTGCCTCGACGGGATCGTCGGCAGATACCATGACAAGGTTCGCGGGGTCAAGGTTGACGGCTACGCCGCGAGAGCCCAGAGAGTCCAGGAACTTCTTGAGCACGGCACTGGTCTCGGGACCTGTCTCGATGGCAAAATGAGAGCCCATGCTATCCGCAAACGCTGCAAGCTCGGAGCAAGCAGATTGCATAATGGCATATCTGGGGTGGTTCGGATCCTCGGGAACAACACCGATGTGGGTGGTGACGATATCGGTCTCCAGCTCCTTTGCAAGCTCTAAGATGCGCTTGGACTTTTCAATGCACTCGGGGTTCTTTTCGGGGTTGCCAAAGCCCATGCCAAGGTCACCGCAGATGGCGGAGAAGCAAAGGCCGTAGGACTTGACCATATCCAAGAGCTCGCGTCTTTGCTGCTTGCTCATATTCTCGGGTGCGTGCTCACCGTAGGTGCAGTACATCTGCAGACCCTGCACGCCCATCTCGGCTGCGGTCTTGATAGCGGTAGCGGTATCGGTTCTGAAGGACTCGACGATGACGCCGATCGGAAATTTTCTCATGGTAAATACCTCCATAATTTTCTATAAGTTTATTATAACTTTTCCCTGCCCGAATGTCAAGAGTTATGCTATTTTAAGTGATAAGGTTTTCACAAAAAATGCCCCAAGACGAGCAGATGCTCACCTTGGGGCTTGGATTTGAGTTGTAACAGAAAAGCGTCACCGGCTACAGTTTCAGGACGATATCCGGAATCTGATCATGCATAAATTCCACAGCTTTTTCATTGTACGTAAAATAGATGATATTTTTCTCTTTCAGCACTTCTTCAAAGCTTTTGCATTCTATTTTACGATCAGAAACAAGAAGGTATGCATATCCGTTAGGGCGGGTCAATACTTGCACGTCGCGAACATCTTCCCATTTGATAAATCCGGCTTTACTTTTTCTGAAAACCGTTTTTCTGATGCCTGTTTCGTCCAAGTGTATTTTAGACATGAGTCTCGGATAAAGCCCGACAGACAAAAAAATTGATCCACCATATAGGAGAATTACCAATAACCACCACGCAAAATCTGAAGCATCATAAGAAATCACAACGGCGTAAATCATGCATAGAGATGGTATCCATAATAAACAAATAGTCATGATATACAACGGCAAAGCGGTGTAGAATTTTAATTCTTTTTTCATTCGGATATCTCCTTATTAACTGTTACGCGCGAAAGTTCAGTCGGCTTTTGAGGCGCGCGTGTGTACCGTACGAATTCATTATAACACAATTTTTGTTATGCGTCAAGGAATTGTCTGCTTTCGCACAGTCAGACAAATTCACCGCGTCCGACGCTTTCAAAATCATGAAAATTGGGATCTGCAAAAAAACGGTTCCGAGGATGAAATAGGCGTGCGGAGCCTTTTCTTGACAAAGCTCCAGCTATTATGCTATAATGATGCAACAGAGAAACGATTATCCTTTCCATAAAAATCAATGAAAGGTAAACATACATGAAGAAAAACATCTTAAAGGTATATCATGCCTCGGTTATGTTGAGCGCTTGGTTTTTGGTTTTCTTAACCTTGTCGACATTCGTTATTGTGATTGCTATTTTTGACAGCTCCCGTGATCCTTTATGGATCATGGCAGTGTTTTCTGCTTTACTGTTTTTCTTTTCGGCATTTTTCATCCTTTGTGCATTATACATGACGCAACGGGCAAAAATAAGCGAGCATGGGATTGTGATATATTCAATATTTTTCTCAACGATCAAAGTAATCAAATGGAACGAATTGATCGATTTAAGAACCGAAAGCCTTGTGACGTTTTCTTCTTCCTATGGCTATCGTTCTTCAATGGATTGGATCGTCCTATATACAGATTCTTCACAAAAAGAAAACAAACACAACCCGTTTAACCGAAAAAAAGCAGGACCATGGTATATTGCCTGTACAAAAGAAAATATCACCGTTTTGACAGAATATGTGAACGAATATGCCTCTCACATATCCAATGATCCGGATGTGTTTTTTTAGCAGTACTGTAACAGGGGGGACGAAAATGCTATATGATGTTGTTTGTTTGTAAAAATTCAATATATATTTCTATTTCTTGTTTTTCAGCATTGTTTTTCAATAACGATAAAGCGTTTTTAAGTTTATCAACACCAGTCAGTCCATTATCTAACATAATATCTCTATAATGAATTTTCCCAATTTGTTTTTGAAAATCTATCATGTATAGATTTGTGATATGCTCCCTCAAATCTTCTTGAAAGACAATCTTTATGTTGTTTTTTACATATGATATTTCATCTACCGAACCATCATGAAAAGACTCCTTTTCCCATGTTTCAAATAATGAATCGTAATCGTCTAATATCTTAGTTAATGTGGACTTTCTTTTTCGAAAAAACACAGCCATCCTCCTTTCTTTAAAGTAGAAAGTAATTAAAGTAATTAGCAACCTCTGTAACAGGGGACGGTTCTCTGTTACATCATTTCGGAATATAACCGCCTATTCTTTCAGGATCTCATTAAATCTGTCAATAATCTTTTTCCAATCCACACTGAACCAAAATACTCTTTGATTATGAAAGTAAATCTCACCCGTGTTGACATTCATCAAATAGTAGACCGCAAAGGTATCTATGCCATTAAAGTACAGCAAATCCTCTTTGGCAAACTCATCATCGGTATAGCCCACTATGATCAAGGATTTTTTGGGATGAAAGCCGTTCTTTGTCATTGCTTCCAACTCGTACAGCTGCTTCTCTATATTCTCCTTGCATACCTTTTTATCAAGAAAAATGACGTATCTTCTTTTTTGGGCTTCGTAGCATTCAATTTCGCAATCTACTTTTTTGGTTAAAGGAAACTTCTTGATCAATTTTTCTTACATCATATTCTTTTCCCATGGTTAATTATTAATCGAATTCTTCAACGGAATTGAGTAATGTCCCCGCCAAGACGCATCCCCTGTTACATTTTAAATTATTTTTGAAGATTGTTCCAAGCTGTTCTTCCTTTTTCAGTCAATGAATAAGGATATTCATCACGTTCTGTTTTCCAACTGTAATTAATGAAAATATACCCTTCTTCTATCATTTCATTTAACATTTTTTTTAATTCTAATGGAGAGATTTTTATTTCAGCAGCTAACGCAAAATACTCTAATATTTGCGTAAATGCCTCATCATCATCAATCAAACTATCTAAAATGAATTTCTTGTTTGTCATATATTATTCCTCCTAAAGCCATGGATGGAAATGTGGTCCATGAATGTAACAGGGGACGATTCCCTGTTACATCGTTTTACTTATACTATAAGGAATTTTGCGCGTTTCGCGTAACGGGGGACGAATCCATGTTACGTTGAGGCGACCCAAGGTCGCGCAAAGTAACTTGGTTCCGTCCACCTGTTACGCGCGCGAAATTTTCTTGAACTCTTGAAATGATGTAACAGAGAACCGTCCCCTGTTACATTCCGTTCTTAATGATTTATGAATTTAGTTAACTCATAATCTAATTCGGGGTATTTTTTTCTTCCTCCGATAAAAATCAGAATTTTTCTGCCATTCGCAAAGATGATATATGCGTCGCTTTTATAGGTGCCCAAAACAAGTGCAGGTACTATTTTTTTCTCAACTTTTTCTATTTCTGCCAACCTTATTTCTGTTCTTTTTGAAAACAACTTTTTAGAAATTATCGTATCATCTAGAAAAAACCAATATTCATAGCAGTACTTAATAATTAAAAAAGTTGTTATAGTTATCATACTACCGAAAAAAATAGTCGATATAATCAGTAAAGCGGTAGGATTGGTTCCTTCGTTGGAATTAATCACACCAAACCATAATACCACGAAATAAATCGCTATACAGATAAAGTACAATATAGTCATACATATCGAATCAAACAAGTTATTGTAATTTCTTTTATATCTCATGTGTAACTTTCCCTTTCTGATTAGATGTTATGTAACAGGGGACGGTTCTCTGTTACATCGTTTTTACTTATACTATAAGGAATTTTGCGCGTTTCGCGTAACGGGGGGACAGGCCCTTGTTACACCGCATGATCGGGTTTCGTTTCGTGTTCGGTTGTGTCGCGGCGTAACAATGCTCCGTCCCCGCCAAGACGCATCCCCGAACGCTTTGGTAAAATTTGATGCTTTTGGAACGTAGGGCGGGGGCTTGCTCCCGCAACACGCGCGAAATTTGCCAAAACTCTCAAAATACGATTTTCTGTAAAAACAGTATATCATTTTTCCTTGATTTTGTCAATCTTGTGCATACACGACTCTTCCCTGCTGTGCTTTTTTGCTTGACACTCCTTGCCTTTTATGCTATACTGATTTCATCAACGAAGAGAGGGGCTTTGTATGGAAGTTCTGTATTTTTTGGAAGGCATCCGCAATCCCGTATTTGATTTTATTGTGCAGGCCATCACGTTTGTGGGCGAGGAAACCTTTTTCCTGGCGCTCGGTCTGTTTCTGATCTGGTGCTGCAACAAGCGCGACGGCTATCTTGTGCTGCTGGTCAGCTTTTCGGGCATTGTAATCAATCAGTTTCTCAAAATGGTGTTCCGTGTGCCCCGTCCGTGGGTCAAGGACCCCAATTTCACCATTGTCGAATCCGCGCGCGAGGGCGCAGGCGGCTACTCCTTCCCGAGCGGTCACACGCAAAACAGCGTCGGCATGCTGGGCGCTTTGGGCACGTCGTCCAAGCAGCTGTGGGTCAAGATCCTGTGCATTGCGGGCGTGATATTGGTTCCCTTCTCTCGCATGTATCTTGGCGTACATACTCCGCAGGACGTGCTGGTCTCCATGGCCATCGCGCTTGTGCTGATCGTGGGCTTTGATCTCTTACTCAGACTCAACGACAATTACCCTTACGTGATCTATATCGTGATCGGCGTCATGCTTATCGCAGTAGTGGGATTTTTGATCTTCCTTTACGCCTATCCCTTCCCCGAGGACGTATTTTTCGAGGAGAACGTGGGCAATTACAACTCCGCGCTCAAAAATGCATACACCATGCTTGGCTGCGTGCTTGGCGTGCTTGTGTTCCGCCTGGTGGACGACAAGGTCACGCATTATGAAACCAAGGCCGTCTGGTGGGCGCAGCTGCTCAAGCTGGTCATCGGTCTTGGCATCGTCATACTGGTCAAGGAAGGCACAAAGCCGATCTTAGACGCCATCTTCGGCGGCCACATGGCAGCGCGCGCCGTGCGCTATTTCTTGGTGGTGCTGGCCGCAACCGGCTGGACCTTTACCTTCAAGTTCTGGCAAAGACTTGGGGAGAAAAAGACTACAGAGAGTACAGAAACTGCAGAGGTTGCAGAAGCCGCGGAAGTTGCAGAGGTTGCAGAAATGGCGGAAATGACAGAGAAAAGCGAATAAGACTCAAAGAATCACAAAAAGCAGAAGTCGTACAGACCAATATCATTAAGTTAAGAAATGGCTATCCCCGCCCCCCGTCATCCTTGAGCAAGCATTCCCATTTTTAAGATTCTTCGCTTCGCTCGATGAATGAATACCTCCGCTGCGCGGAGCTTAAATGGGAATGCGCCGCGAAGGATCTTGGGGGCGGGGGCGCATCGTGTTTTCTTAACTTAACGGCATTGTCGTACAGGCTTCTGCTTTTTTCCACCCCGATTGGCTTTTATTTCCCGAACAGCTTTTTCCAAAAGCCTTTTCGGGTTCTCCTGTAGCCGCAAGAGTCCAGATAATCCCTTAAAATACGTTTCATCTGCTCGGAATCAAAGCTTTCCTTTTCTATCTCTACCGTGTCGCTGTCTCCTCCGAAGGTAAACGAAATGGATTTTTGTACCTTGACCGACTTGCCAAGCGTGCTTCTGCCGCCGTCATGCGACTTGTGCGTTTCCACATACGTTTGATCGTCATGCAGATGCGCGGAGCATTGAAACGTACCCTTTCTCGTACCCGTCGCATTTGCGGAATATTTTGCTTGTATGGTTATGGTATCGCCTTCAACCGTAACGGTATATTTCTGACCGTCTTTGTTCAGGGCAAGCGCACCCTGTAATACCTCTTGCTTTGTCATACGGTCACCGCCCATCTTTCCTCTTATCTCTCAAATATGGTCATAATCAGACTGTGTGCTGATGGGTGCTTCATCCATGCGGCGATAGACGCGCGCGTTATAGACCGCGACCACCTTGCCCTTGTAAAGGATCAGGTGCATCTGATCTCCGACTCTGGAATAATCCGCGGTGGATTGCTCCACAAACACGCCGTCGTATCTGCCAAAATCCATGACAGGCTGGGTCGCGCGGATCAGAAGCAGCCAGATCGGATAAAAGAATCTTTCCACCGAGAACAGATAAAACCAAAGGTTAAAGCGTCGGCTGATGCCCAGCACCTCCTGCGTGGAGACCGTGAAATCCCCCGAGCGGATCATGACGATCCTTTTGATCAGCTGCGCGGCATGTGCGATGACAAACGGCAGCACAAGCACCCAATCTGCCAAGAGATAGAGATCGTATAAAACATCCCCACCACCCAGACCAAACACGATCAAGAGTGATAACGCAAAGCAAATGAAAATGATTACGTAAGGGCCTAACATGCCGAGCGCAATCCTTTTGAGATCCTTTTTCATGCGGTCGGTCACAAAGTCAAGCGTGAGTTCGGTTCTTTGATCGGTAGCCATCGTATAAATTCCTTTCAAAATTCAAAATAAAAATGTCTTTACACTATATAACACAGCATTTGCGAAAAAATTTGACACGATCTTAAAAATTTTCAAAATATTTTGTTTGAGCAAAACCCCCGATCCGGCACGTTCGGCAAACTGATCGGGGGTGGCTTTCTTATGTAGTTAATCAAATACGCGGCGGGTGTAGCTTGCCTCGTCCGCTACGTAGCTTTCGTATGCTGCGACAATGATATCGATGATTTCCTCGGGGGTACGGCTGGTGGTGTCCACAATCAGGTCGTAGTTGTTGAAATCGTAGTAGTCCACGCCGTAGATCTGCATAAATCTCGCCTGCTCGACCTGGCTGCGCTCGATCAGCTTATCGCACGCTTCCTTTTCGTCGGCATAGAATTCCTCGCAGCCGCGCTGGTTTTTCATGACGCGTCTTGCCGCCTCGCAGGGCTCGATGGTCAAAAAGATCTTGAACGATTTGACCGCAAAATGCCATGCCATGCGCGAATCGAAGATCAGCTTTTCCTCTGCCTTTTCGATCGACAGCTGCTTGACCTTATCGTCGATGACGTAATCCAGAGAGGGGTCCTCGCGCAGTCTCTTGTTGAGCTCCAGCGTGGTGATGCCCATGCTTCTTGCAACCTCGCGCTGAAATGCGCCCGTGCTGTAGATCTCAAAGCCGTATCTGTCCTTGAGCAGATTGCAGACGGTGGATTTGCCGCTGCCAAGCTTGCCGGTGATGGAAATTAACATGATATGTATGCCTCCGATTTTTGATTTCTGATTAAATTTTTCTGAGCTTTGCGTAGGTGGCCATCAGCTTCTTGGTGCCTACCTTATCAAACATGACCTCGTATAGCACGTCCGCTCCCATGTTCTTGACCGAGAGGATCTCGCCCTCGCCAAAGGTCATATGTGCAACGCGGTCGCCGGGCGCGAGCACTTCCCTTTTGCCGTTCGGTACGGGTGTGGGCTGGGGCTTGCGCACAGTATACGGGGTTGCTGCGTTGTTGGTCTGCCGCGCAGTTGCGGGCGCTTTGTTCTGCGATTCCGAATAGTAGGTCTTGTAGACCGGCTGCTGGCTGTAGGGATTTCTGATCGGCTTTTCTTCAAATTTTTCGATCAGGCCCGAGGGGATCTCGGACACAAAGCGCGAGAGCGGATTGTAGGTCGTGCGACCGTAAAGCAGGCGCGATTTTGTATGGTAGATATAGATCTTTTTCTTGGCGCGCGTCAAGGCCACGTAGGCAAGTCTGCGCTCCTCCTCCATCTCGTCCGTGCCGCCCGTGATGGTCTGCATCCCCGGGAACAGGCCGTCCTCCATGCCGGGCAGGAACACGATGGGAAACTCCAGGCCCTTTGCGCTGTGAATGGTCATCATGACCACCGCGTCGGCGCTTTCATCGTATCTGTCCACGTCGGCCACCAGCGCGTTTTCTTCAAGGAATCCTGTCAAGGTGGGCTCAACGTCCTCCTCGGTACGGGATTCGTATTCCACCATGGCGGATTTGAATTCGTTAAAGTTGTCAAGCCTGTCCTTTTCCTGCTCGCCGCCGTCGATCAGCATCTGACGGTAGCCCGTACGGTCTGCTACCTGGTCAAACAGCTCGCCAAGCGGCATGTGGCCGACAAGCGCGGTCAGCTCGTTGATGACTGCAGTAAAGTTCATCAGCGCGATCGCCGAGCGCGAAAGCGCGGCATAGCGGTTGGCCTGCTGCATCACTTCAAACATGGAGCATCCCTGCTCCTCGGCAATGGCCTCGACCGCCTCCAGCGTTCGGTCACCGATTTTTCTCCTTGGCTCGTTGATGATGCGCAAGAGTCTCTCGCGGTCGTTATGGTTGACTAAGAGCTGCAGGTATGCGACGATGTCACGGATTTCCTTGCGATCCGAGAAGCGCACGCCGCCAAGGATGCGGTAAGGCATTGCGCTCTTGGCAAAGGCACGCTCAATGCTGCTTGCCTGCGCGTTGGTGCGGTACAGCACGGCAAAATCACGATAATGATATTCCCCCGAGGCAACGCCGCGGTTAACCGTGGAAATGATCTCTCTTGCTTCTGCGTCCTGTGTTTCCAGCTGCTTTAAGTAGATCTTGTCACCCTTATCGCCAGCCGTCCACAGCGTCTTTCCCTTTCTGCCCGAGTTATGTGCTATGACCTCATTGGCAGCGTCCAGAATGGTTTGCGTGCTGCGGTAATTCTGCTCAAGGCGAATCACGCTTGCATCTGCATACACGCGGTCAAAATTGAGAATATTCTCAATGGTCGCACCGCGGAAGCGGTAGATACTCTGGTCGTCGTCGCCCACCACCATGAGGTTGCGGTAGCCGCCCGAGAGCAGCGCGCACAGCGCAAACTGCGCGGTGTTGGTGTCCTGATACTCGTCCACGCAGACGTACAAAAATCTGCGCTGATAGGAAAGGCGCACGTCCTCGTGCTCACGCAGCAGCGTGACGGTATTCATGATGATGTCGTCAAAGTCCATGGCGTTGGAGGCGCGCAGCTGATCCTGATATTTCTTATAAATCTTTGCGATACGCGACTGTCTGAAATCATTTCCCGACACTACCGCGTACATTTCGGGCGTTTGCAGCTTTTCCTTGGCCGAGCTGATGGCTGCGATGACGCTTTTGATGGGAAATTGCTTTTCGTCCACGTTGCAGGCCTTCATGGCAGAGCCCACTGCCTTTTTGGTATCGTCCGCATCGTAAATGGTAAATTCCTTCTGATAGCCCAGTCTCTCGCCGTAAATGCGCAGAATGCGCAGGCAGATCGAGTGGAATGTGCCCGCCCAGATATCCTTTGCTACATCGGGGTCGTCAAAGGTGCGGGAAAGTCGCTCCTTCATCTCGTTGGCGGCCTTATTGGTAAAGGTAAAGGTCAGAATACGGTAAGGCGGACAGGGCTGCTCGGCAAGCTCGTAAAGGATCTCACCGATCTCTTGCGCAGGCAGGCTGATCGCTCTTTCCAAATTCTCTACGTATGCACTGTCCACGCCACCGGGCACGCGCTCGGTCATATATGCATCACCAAAGCGGATAATGTGTGCAATTCTCTTGACCAGTACGGTAGTCTTGCCACTTCCCGCGCCCGCTAAGATGAGCAGCGGTCCGTTGACGCTGTAGATCGCCTTGCGCTGCATGTCGTTAAGGCTTTGGTAGTACTTATCAAACAATGCGCGCTTGGCTTTTTGATATCTGTTATAAAGGTCTTGCATGATGTCCTTTCTTTATGTAGGGGCTGCCGCATTCATGCGGCAGCGAAATGTCAGTTCTTCTTTTTGTTCTGGCTCTGGTTGTTCTTCTCTTCCATGGGAAGCGGATTGTTCTGAGGATACTGATTCTGGTTCTGACTCTGGTTCTGATTCTGGTTCTTGTTCTGATTCTGTTCCTTCTGCATACTGTTTTTCTCCTGTATTTACAAATTCACCCTTTTTTGGGGGCTCGGTTACAGTATGCACACACGGCACGCGTTTTATTCAGCGTCCTGTTGTTGTGTTGTGGGGGTGGTAAGCAGATAGCGGTTGTTGATCTGCTCGGTAATATCGCTGTTCTTCTCTGCAAACAGTACGATCAGCACGACGCCCAGCGCAAGATTGACCAGCCACATCACAGAGGCAAGCACGGTGTACCAGTCGCCTCCCATACCACTGTACGGCAGCAAAACGGTATAAGCCACACCGCCGATCGCACAGAGAATGACTGCCGCCATAACGTAAGAAAGGCCGCGGATCAGCTGCTTGTGCAGGGTGTTCAGCTTACCGTAGGTCTGCATATCGGTGTGCATGAGCACAAAGCCCGCATGGTTGCGGATCATATCCTTCATGCAGCCAAGCACGCTTGCCATAACCATCACGAACATGATGGCACTGATTGCGCTGATCACGATCAGCACGGTATAGGAATCGGTCGCCTCTGCACCCTTGAGCGCAGCCGTAGCCGAATACTCCTCAACTTTGAAATAGCGGTACTGCCAATAGGTCTCAAACACCGAAACGATGGCATACGCACAAATGACACAGGTGCAGGATTTCCAGCTGCTTTTGCTCAGATAATGCCGCAAAGCCAACACACCGGTCAAAAAACATACCGCACACAGCACGTCCGGCAACACGTTGACACCGTCCATCGGAAGATCCAGCGAAAGGATGACGCCCAACGTCAAAAAGAACGAGCCAAGCTTATATCTTTTTGCAACAAACAGATCCTTATTCGGATAAATATCCTGCATGTAACGGCTGCGCAGATATCCTACATATGCCCCATCGCGGTAGATGCCGATAAAATAACGCAGCATCAGCACAAGCCAAGCAATACCCAGCACACTCCAGATCAGCATAGCCCCCATACGGAACAGCCATACGTACTCGTAGAGGTTGACCTTGGCCTCGGCATGGTCGGAAAGCACCGTAAACTCGGGCAGTACGCTGAGCGCAACCTTACAGATCACGAAAAGCGAGGTCAGAAGAGAGACACTTTCAGTCACTGTGACCGCCGTATTACGCTCGTCAAACTCAGACTTACGTCGGATCAGACGCGACATCAGCCTGTGTGCAAGCGTCGGGCGGAACACGCTCTCTCCGATACCGCCGCGTGAGCCTGCATAGATCAGGCCCTCAAACAGCTGCTTGTAGGCAGGCAGCAGTGTCATCAGCTCCAGCACGCCAAACACAAAATTGCCAAGCAGCATGGTAGTGGGGCGGTCGGTGCTGTTCACAAGACCGAACAGCACCAGCACGAATACCAGCCTGCATGCACTCAGTGCGATCATGCGCTGAAAATGCTTGGCACTCTCTTCAAAATGATGATTGAGATAGGACAGCGAGGACAGTCCAAGCGAGAGCAGAATATATCCGAATACGTCGGGAAGCAGATCAAATACCGCAAACTCGGCGTTGAAGAAAAACAGCATGGACAGGGCGATCAGACCGATCCCCATATGCGCTCTGGGCTTGATTTGCATGCACGCACACTCCTTTCTCGATTTTCTTGGTTATTTGCGTTTTTTCTTATTCTTTTTTTGCTCCATGTACGCCGCTTCCTTCTCTCTTGCGCGGCGGTCACGCTCGTCCATCCTCTCGCGAAACTCGTTGACAAAGCCAAAGCGAGAGGGGGCACGCTCCATGCTCTCATCCCCCTCGGGACAAATATACATGTAGCAGGTAAACAGATTATACAAATTGAAAATGGCCCAAACAAACTGCAAAAGCAGCGAGATGACCGAAAACAGCGGCAATGCAGCACCAATCAGCTCCAGGATCATGGCAAGGATGTAGCAGCTGCACTGAATGCTGACCAGCCAAAGTCCCCAATCAGCTCTTTTGGCAATGGCGGGCAGCTCCAGCTCGGCGGCAAAGCCGCGCAGCCGGCGCATAAATACGAAATGGAAGCACAGGATCAAAGCACTCTCTATCATGCTGACTACAGCTGTGACCGTATCGTTGACAAAGGGCAGCTGCACCTCAGCCATGCCAAGACTTGGCAAAAGCGAGAGCACACTTGCAAGGATGTGATAAAGACAACAGACACTAAGCGGAATCAGCCACCAGACTGCCTTGATCAAGACCGGGCAATAGTCCTTGAGCTTTGAAAGTGCCCATGCCACCCCCGCATATCCAATGATATGCAGATAGGAAAGCGGCACGAAAAATGCCAGAAAATAAGCTAAAAACAGAATTCCGAATCCCATATCCGATCCTTATTTTCCTTCGCCGCAGCAATTCTTGTATTTCTTACCCGAGCCGCAAGGGCAAGGGTCGTTTCTGCCGATCTTGGGAGCTTCGCGGCGCACGATGGTGACCTTCTTGATAGCCTTCTTTCCCTGCCCCTCAAAGCCATCCTGCAACGGGTTGGCTACCTGTACGCGCTGTACCTCCTCGCGGGGCTTGGGCACGATAGAAAGCAGTGTGCGAACCGTTTTCTCTCGGATATCGTTGACCATGGCATCAAATGCGTCACCGCCCACGATTCTGTACTCAGTAATGGGATCTCTTTGTGCGTATGCCTGCAGGCCAATGCTGCCCTTGAGATCATCCATCGCGTCGATATGATCCATCCACGCAGTATCTACGTTACGCAAAAGGATCGCGCGCTCGACCTCACGGAAGGTCTCCTCGCCAAACAGCTCTTCCTTTTCGTCGTACTTGGCCTCTGCCTTTTCTATCAGGTAGTCCTCCAGATCCTTCTTTTTCAGCTTGGAAAGCTCCTTTTGGTCAAATCTGAAATCGTTCTCGTCGCACAAATAGCCCATATAAGCGGCACGCAAGCCGTCCAGATTCCAGGTCTCGGGGCCTTCTTCACCCGTATAGAGTGCAACGTTGTCCTTGATCGAACCACCAATCATATGCAAAATGCGGGTGGAGATATCGTGACCGTTGAGCACCTCTTGTCTTTGCGAGTAAATGATATTTCTCTGCTGATTCATGACGTCGTCAAAGCTCAGCACGTACTTTCTGCGCTTGAAGTTCTGATCCTCGATCCTTGCCTGTGCGCTGCGGATGCTGCCCGACAGGATCTTGGCGTCGATGGGCGTATCCTCGCTCATGCCGAGTCGATCGACGGTTCCCACGATCTTTTCCGCACCGAACAGGCGCATCAGATCGTCCTCAAGAGAGAGGAAAAAGCGGGATTCGCCGGGGTCACCCTGTCTGCCGGAGCGGCCACGCAGCTGGTTATCAATTCTGCGGCTCTCGTGGCGCTCTGTACCAACGATAAACAAGCCGCCTGCGTCCTTGACCATTTGTGCCTCGGGTGCAATCTCTTGCTTGAACTGCTCGTAAAGCTCGTTATATTGCGCACGAACGCCCAGAATTGCGGGATCGTCGGTAACCGACGTGCCGTTTGCCTGCGCGATCAGCGCCTCATCCACGCCCTGCGCACGAAGCTCGGACTTAGCCATAAACTCGGGGTTACCGCCAAGCATGATATCCGTACCGCGGCCTGCCATGTTGGTGGAAATGGTAACTGCACCGTACTTACCTGCCTGCGCCACGATCTCTGCTTCCCTGTCGTGATACTTGGCGTTGAGCACGTGGTGCGGGATCTTTTCCTTTTTCAGTCTTGCAGAAAGCAGCTCGGATTTTTCTACCGATACGGTACCCACAAGCACAGGCTGACCCTTTGCATGGCATTCCTTGATCTGATCGACGATGGCTCTGTATTTTCCCTCCACACTACGGTAGACCACGTCACTGTGATCCACTCTGATCATGGGCATATTGGTTGGGATCTCGATGACGTCCAGAGAATAGATCTCACGGAACTCCTCTTCCTCGGTCAGGGCTGTTCCCGTCATGCCGGAAAGCTTGCCGTACATACGGAAATAGTTCTGGAAGGTGATGGTTGCCAGCGTCTTGTTTTCCTTTTCAATGACTACTCCCTCTTTTGCCTCAATGGCCTGGTGCAAGCCATCGGAATAACGTCTGCCGTACATCAGTCGGCCGGTAAAGGTATCGACAATGATAACGCCCTTTTCGTTGACGATATAGTCCTGGTCACGGTGCATGCAGCCGTGTGCGCGGATGGCCTGATTGACGTGATGCGCTACGGTTGCATTTTCCTGGTCGGAATAGTTTTCAAGGCCAAAGAAGCGTTCTGCCTTCTTGGCACCTCTGGGCGTCAGAATGGCGTTGTTTGCCTTTTCGTCCACGATATAGTCAGCCTCGATATCGTCGTGCTGCTCCTTGCTGTCAAGCTCCTTGACCACGTGCTTGGTCAGCGTCTTGACAAATGCATTGGCCCTTTCGTACATATCGGTGGGCTTGTCTCCTGCACCCGAAATGATCAGAGGGGTACGCGCTTCGTCGATCAGGATCGAGTCTACCTCGTCCACAATGGCAAACGCGTGACCGCGCTGCACCATATTCTCCTTGTAGACCACCATGTTATCACGCAGGTAGTCAAAGCCGTACTCATTGTTGGTGCCGTAGGTAATATCGGCAGCGTAAGCCGCTCTCTTTTCACTGTTGGAAATGCCGTGCACCACAAGACCCGTGGTAAGGCCCATAAAGCCGTACACGCGGCTCATTTCCTCACAGCCGTAGCGTGCCAGATAGTCGTTGACCGTAACGATATGCACGCCGTTGCCTGCAAGCGCATTCAGGTATGCGGGCATGGTTGCCACCAGCGTTTTACCTTCGCCCGTTTTCATCTCGGCAATTCTACCCTGGTGCAGCACAATACCGCCCAGCAGTTGCACGTAGAAGGGGCGTTTGCCAAGCACACGGTCATCTGCTTCACGGATCGCAGCAAACGCATCGGGCAGAATGTCATCCAGCGTCTCTCCGCCCGCAAGTCTGTTCTTTAAGATCACAGTAGTTTCCCTGAGCGCTTCATCGGACATAGCCGCATACTTGGGAGCTAAGGATTCAATGTAATCTGCGGTTTTTTTGATGGCCTTGAGCTGTCGCTCGCTGTAAGTGCCGAAGATCTTGGTGATCAAGCTCATGTATCTATTCCTCCAAAAACACATATTATCGCATTATGTATCCCATATTATATACCATAAAATACTGCAATACATAAAATATTTGTAAATTTTCGGAGAATACTTGAAAAGATGCGCTCAAAACGCTATAATATTGACAAGAACTCGAAAGGATTTTTTCCGATGAAGCATATCAACATCGTTCTCCACCAGCCGGAGATCCCGCAGAACACGGGCAACATTGCGCGCACCTGCGCGGCCACCGGTGCTTCCCTGCACCTCATCCGCCCCATGGGCTTTACCGTGACCGACAAGCACTTAAAGCGCGCGGGGCTTGATTACTGGGACAAGCTGGATATTACATACTACGACGGGCTTGAGGATTTTTACGAAAAGCACCCCGACGCCAAGATTTACTATTTCTCCACCAAGGCCAAATACAACTACGCCGAGGTGACCTACCCCGACGAGGTATTTCTGATGTTTGGCAAGGAAACAAAGGGACTTCCCGAGGAGCTGCTTGCCGCCCACCCCGACGAATGCGTGCGCATTCCCATGCGCCCCACCCTCCGCTCGCTCAACCTCTCCAATTCGGTAGCCATTGCGGTCTACGAGGTGCTGCGCCAGGACAATTTCGAGCAGCTGCAGACCGAGGGCAAGTTGACGCAGTACAGTTGGGACTGAGAAAGGAAAAATACCGTGCAACCCATTCACACAAGAATTGAAATCGGCCTTCCTGCCCCCATTCGCGTGCTGCACGCCTCCGACACGCACCTGACACACGCCGACGCACGCGACGGTCAGCGCAAGGTGGATCTTGCGGCGAGCCGTCTGCCCGGATTTCCCGACGCGGATGCACGTCTTGCTGAGCTTGGCCGCCTTTCGAAAGAGTTGGGACTGCCCATTATGCACACGGGAGACCTGATCGACTTTGTGTCTCTTGCCAACTTAGAGGCTGCCAAGGCCTTTGCCGACAGCCACGATATTTTCATAGCCACGGGAAATCACGAGTTTTCCCTGTACGTGGGTGAAGCCTGGGAGGATGCGGACTACCGCAATCAAAGCCTTGCCGCCGTACAAGCCTGCTACAAAAACGATATCCGCATGTCTTCGCGTATCGTCAGGAACGGTGACGCAGCGATCAACTTTGTCGCGCTTGACAACGGATATTACTATTTTGAACCCGAGCAGCTGGCATTCTTAAAGGAGCAGGTCGCACTTGGTCTGCCTGTTGTGCTGATGATGCACACACCGCTTTACGAGCGCAAGCTATAGCCGAAGAGAGCCGAACTCATACGCCCTGCGGCGAGAATTTTTCGCGTCTTATGCCAAATCTCGCCTCGCAAGATGCGTATCTTGCTTCGACTCGCTTTGACAAAATCCATCAAAAAATTCAGCGCCGGAGGGTGCTGCGCAGTTTTGCGCGAGCAAATATTTCGCAGATGCAAAGAGAAAATGCGAAGCAATATAAGATATTGCGAGTATTTTTTCTGCCGCAGGTGCAGATATTTGCCGAGCAAAACCGTGTGAGTTCGGCTCTCTTCGGCTATACGACGACGCAAGAGCGCGCTCGGGCTCATGCGCTTATCTTGCGGGTGTTCCGGACGAGCTGATCGAGGATTACGACCCTTATCGCTACCGCCAGCAAAAGACCGACGCGACCACGGCGGAATTTCTTGATTACGTGGCAGGCGAGCCTGCCATCAAATGCATTCTCGCAGGACATTTGCACGTGGACTACGACAGCACGTTTGCAGGACGCATTCCCCAGCTGATCAGCGGCGGAAGCGTGGCACGTGTGGTGGAATTTTATTAAAATTTCAACGTTTTTCATTATACGGACCGTCGAGGACGCCGGTCCCTACAGACAAACGGACCGACATTGAGGCGGTTCGCACCAAAAGAAGGATAAACATGAACGATCAAAACAAAACCAAGGTCATGGTCGCCATGAGCGGTGGCGTGGACAGTGCGGTGACTGCCCTGCTCTGCATAGAGGCAGGCTACAACGCAGGCGGTTGCACCATGAAGCTATACAGGCCGCCCACAGACGATGCTGCGGGCAGGATCTGCGGCTCGGACAAGGACGTGGACGACGCGCGCGCTATCTGTGAGCACCTGGGCATTTCCCACACGGTGCTGGATTTCGGTGCACGCTTTGAAGACACGGTCATCCGCGACTTTATCGACGAATATCAAAGCTGCCGCACGCCCAATCCCTGCACGGTGTGCAATCGCTGCCTCAAATTCGGTGCATTGCTGGATGCAGCACTGGACGCGGGCTACGATAAGATCGCAACCGGACATTATGCACGGGTCGAGCAAGCCGCAAACGGCAGATACCTGCTCAAATGCGCGGCCGATCCCACCAAGGATCAGACCTATTTTCTCTGGCAGCTGACGCAGCATCAGCTCTCGCACACGCTGTTCCCTCTTGGCAGCATGACCAAGGCAGAGGCACGCGCGATTGCCGAGCAGCACGGTCTTGTCAACGCGCACAAGAGCGACAGCCAGGACATCTGCTTTGTCCCGGACGGAGACTACGCCGCGTTTATCGCAAAAAAAACGGGGGCGAATTCCCCCCAAGGCAATTTTGTGGATGAGGAGGGACGGGTGCTCGGTCTTCATGCGGGCATCATTCACTATACGGTCGGGCAGCGCAAGGGGCTTGGCATCGCACTTGGCGAGCCTATGTACGTCAAGAGTAAGAACGCGGCTGACAACACGGTGGTGCTTTGCCGCAACGACGCGCTGTTTACTTCGCATCTGGATGCCGACCGCATCAATCTGATCGCAGTTGAGCATATAGATGCGCACATGCGCGCCGAGGTCAAGATCCGCTCCGCCCACAAGCCCGCAACCGCAACCGTGACGCAAACAGGGCCCGATTCTCTGCACGTAGAATTTGATACACCGCAGCGCGCCATCGCGCCCGGACAATCGGTGGTTATCTACGACAGTGACACGGTCATCGGCGGTGGGATTATCAAGTAAAGAAAAAGCGCAGACCTTGCGGTCTGCGCTTGATTTTTTATTGATCAGTTGATGGAATCCAGATAAACGACGATGGTGTCGCCTTCCTTGACGGTCTGAATGTACATGGGGTTATCCAGATCGTTTACACCGTTGAGTGCATAAGTCCAGAATTCGCCCTTACCTGCGCTCTTGGTACCGATCTTCTTGACGACTTCCTGGGACTCATCCTGGAACTCGATCGTAAGCTCTTCCAGCTCACAAACGTCGATCAGAACCTCGGTAACAGTGGGTTCCTTGTCGCCGACCTTATCATAGGTGTATACATACTCGCGGTCCTGTGCAAGGATCTCGCCCTCGGGACCGTCCTTGATGGTGAACGCAACCTTAATGCTGGTCTTGACTGCTTCGGGCTCTTTATCGCAAGCAACCATGATACAGCCGACCATGAGGATCGCAAGCACCAAAGCCATTACTCTGTAAAGTTTCATTGCAATTTCTCCTTTGGATTTTTTTGACATGTCTATTATACTGCATAAATTCTTGTTTGTCAACTGTTTTTTTGCACATTTTACACACCAAAAAGACATATTAATTGCAAAATAAGCATGTAGATCAGCCAAAGCACGTGCAACCACAGCACAGCGCCCGCCAAAACGGACAAGGTTTGCCATTGCAGCGCGCACACCGCAGCCAGCACGATCACAGCTAAAATGACTGCAAGCGAGAGCGCAAGATTTTGCCGCACGAAAAACAAAGGGTACCACAAATACCCTACCCCGATCATGAGCAAAAAAAAGCATGCGCCGCGCCATGCACCGATGCAGTTTTTTCCGTATGTATACAGCACACCGCCCAGAGTCGCGCCCAACACGAAATACCAAAGCAGCCACAAAAGCCCCATCAGCCAAACGGGTGGGATCACCTCGCGGATACCCAACTGTGTGATACCCGCATACGGGGAGCCCCACCAGAATCTGACCGCCATGCCGCAAAGTGCCAGCACGGCACCGAACACAAGCGCGTAGGTCAGGGCCATATTCCCTTTGTCTCTGTTCATAAAAATCACCTCAATTATTAGGTATGCAAAAGCACTTGGGGATATGCCCAAGTGCT
>JAFQUG010000021.1 GCA_017408625.1 Clostridia bacterium
GAACGCCATCCTTGAACAGCAGCATATGCACGTGCATGCCGCTGCCGGCCTCGCCGTAAATGGGTTTGGGCATAAACGTCGCGGACTTGCCGTATTTGAGTGCGGTGTTGTGAATGATATATTTGATCATCATGGTCGCGTCGGCCATGTGTACCACCTCGCCAAGCTGCGGCTCGATTTCGAACTGACCGGATGCCGCCACCTCGGGGTGATGATAGTTGATCTCAATGCCTGCGTCCAGCATGTGCAGGCACATCTCACTTCTGGCCTCGTATGCACGGTCAAAGGGCTTGGCTACGTGGTAAGCCTTTTGCTTGGGCACGATGACGCCGTGCCCCTGGGAATCGCTGTTCCAATAGGACTGCTCGGCATCCACGTGCGCGCCGATATAGTTGGGGGAGATCTCCCAGCCCACGTTGTCAAACAGATAGAATTCAAATTCGGGCAAAATCTTCATAGTGTCCGCCACACCGCTTGCCTGCATGTGTGCAACTGCCGCTTTGATGATGTTTCTGGGGTATTGCGAGAGCGGCTTGTTCTCGGGGCTTGCAATGATCATGGCATCGCCCGTCATGGAAAGCGTGGGAATCTCGCAGAAGGGATCGATGACAGCGGTGTCGGGGTCGGGAATAAACACCATGTCGCTCTTTTCCACCACGGCGTAGCCGTAGTTGGAGGCATCAAAGCCGATGCCGCTTTTCATGACGTCCTCGGAAAAATTCTGTGCGGGAATGGTCACGTGACGGTATTGACCGGCCACGTCCACCATCTTGAAATCCACCATTTTGATCCCATTTTCACGGATCATGCTCATGATATCCTGTACGTTCTTTGCCATTGTTTTGCTCCTTTACTCTTTGATATCTTGGTATGTAAAACTGAAAAAGTCCGCGTAATTGCATCTGCCGGAAAGATCCTGACAGGCTATGCCCGCAAGCGTGCCCGTATGCCCTTCGTGACCGATCTCGCTGTATCCCTCATCGGCAAGATTGGAGCAGTCAAGCATAGCTCCAACAGGGGAGAAATGCTCGCCGTCCTCCGAGAAAAAGAATTGCAGCGTGCATCCTTTTATGTGGGCACGCAGCCATATAGCACCGCTGTTATTGACAGGGAAAGCACCGCCAAGCGGATCCGAGAACTGCAGATTGTTGCGCACGCAAAGGCGCAGTGCGCGCGTTCCATCATCCTCGCGGCTCAGATGGAGATAAAAGAAATTATAGGTGTCGTAGAATAGGGTCAAGCCCGCCATCTGCTGAAAATCCTGCGGATCGAATTCCATTTTGACCGTGACCGTGCAGTGATGCGATTGCAGACGCCTTGCCACCATGGACTGCAGGTCGCAGGAGGTGATGGCCTGGTGTCCGTAAAGTCGCAGGCATGCGGGATTGGCTGTCAGCGAGCCGATCATATCAAGCGGCACGCGCAGCGTTTTGTATCGCGCGGGCAGCACAGTTGTATCGAATATGTCTGTTTCGGTGAATGGCTTTGCCGCGGCACAAGGCAGATCCACATCGATCTCGGGATTGGGAATAGTGCCTCCATCAGCCAGGCGCAGCCAGCCGTTCTGATCCCAACGCAGCTTTGCCAAAGCCGTCTCTCGGCCGAGAATACACCGCTTTTTCTCACCAATCGGTCTGCCGCAGAGATAGACCATGTAAGGCGTGCCGTCCGGGGCTTCGGTCAGAGATCCGTGCCCGGCTCGCTGCAGCGGTGCATCGGGAGCATGCCTGGTGGTCAGAATTGGCAGGGGATCTGTTTCGTATGGGCCGTCAATGCATTTTGAGCGTGCCAGGCGTACACCGTGATTGTAAAGCGTGCCGCCCTCAGCAACCAGCAAATAGTAGTAGCCGTCCCTGTAAAGGAGGTGCGGTGCTTCGGTGCAGCCTACGTCTGTGCCACGGTAGATATTCTTGATCTCTCCTACGAGCTTTTGTTCACTGACCGAGTATTCCTGCAGCAAGATCCCGCCAAAGGGATGATTTTCGGGCCTGTGATCCCAAAGCATGTTGACAAGATATTTCTTGCCGTTCGGGGCATGGAACAGTGAGGGATCAAAGCCGCTGGAATTGAGATAGATGGGATCGGACCAGTCGCCGCTGAAAATATCGGTCGTCGTGACCATATAATTCGGCGTATCCTTGAAGATGCCGTGAAAATTGCGGACCACGGTGTAGATCAGGTAGAACGTGCCGTCAGCGTAAGAAAGGCAGGGTGCCCAAATGCCACCCGAATTGGGGCAGCCACGCAGGTCGAGCTGAGAAACCTTGCGCAAAGGGCAGGGTATCTCGCTCCAATGCACCAGGTCACGCGAGTGATAGAGCTGCACGCCCGGAAACCACACAAAGGTGGAAGTCGCTAAAAAGTAGTCCTCTCCCACGCGGCAGATGCAGGGATCCGGATGAAATCCCGGCAAAATCGGATTTTTTACGCGCATTTCCACGTCTCCTTTTGAATTATTACTTTTGCTTAGTAAAGTATATATCAATATTATAACATATTTTCGGCAATCGTCAAGAAATGTGTGATAATTTTAATAAATATATTGACAATTTTAAGAAATATGTTGACAAACCGAATAAAATCGACTATAATTGGATAAGCAACCAAAGTTGTTTATTTTTTGTGCTTATCATATATTTGAGAAAGGAGCTCGTATGGATCTCAGGATCATCAAGACCAAGCAGCAGATCAAGCAAGCTTTTTTGTCCCTGCGTGCACAGTACGCACCCGAAAAGATCAAGGTCAAGGACATTTGTGAGCGCGCGATGATCAACAAGACCACGTTTTATAAGCATTACGTGGATTCGCTGGCCTTGGCAAACGAAATTGAAGAGAATTGTATTGAAAAGCTGATGAATGCTTTTTCTGAAAAAAAGAATCTGTTTGAGTCTCCCAAGGCTTATGTGCAGGGGTTACTTTCAGCTGTGGAAAAGCAGTCGGAGGAGCTGCGCATGGTATACAAGGGCAGAATGGATGCCTTTGTGGCAAAGCTGGAGGGAAAGCTGATGCAGGCTTATGAGGGAAATGAAAATAACACAGAGCGCCGCATGACTGCAACCTTTATGATCAGCGGTATGGTGCACGTGCTGGGGCAATGGCTGCTTGGCGAGGATGGCAAGCGCATGGATCTTGCTACCATAGCTGCATACATGGAGCGCCTGACGGGTAATCTGATTCCCGCGAATACTTAAAAAGGTGGAGAACTGATGGAAACAATAAGACTTGACGGCGCGGCTATCCGCACGCTGCTTTTGGGCGGAGTGCAGGGCTTGCGCGCACATATGGAGGAGATCAACGATCTCAACGTTTTTCCCGTTCCGGACGGTGATACCGGCGTCAATATGACCAAAACGCTGGAGGGCGGCTTGGCCCGTCTTTCTGATGAGGATACGCTGGGCGGTCACATGGCCAACTTTTCACGCGGCTGCGTGCTTGGTGCGCGCGGCAATTCGGGCGTGATTCTTTCGCAGTACATAGCGGGCGTTGCCGCTGCTGTGGCGGATTGCGAAAGTATGGACGCATCAGAGTTTGCAAAGGCCCTTGAGGCGGGCGTTGCACGCGCTTATCACGCGGTTGCAAATCCTGTGGAGGGTACCATTCTGACCGTGTTCCGTGAGAGCTCGGAGTATACTGCCAAGAATGTGACCGAGGACACCACCTTTGAGCAGCTGTTCGAGATCCTGATCGAGCAGGCACAGCACACGCTGGCCAAGACCAAGGAAATGCTACCCGTGCTTGCACAGGCGGACGTTGTGGACAGCGGCGGTGCAGGGTATCTGGCCATGATCGTGGGTATGTATGATGCGCTGAGCGGCAAGGAGATCCTGATCGGCAGCTTTGACGAGCAAGCGCCCGTGGCAAAGCCCGCGATCAATTATGACCTCTTTACCACAGACAGCCCGCTGGAATGGGGCTATTGCACAGAGGTGCTGGTCAGATTGCAGCGCGCAAAAGGTGATCCCGAAGCATTTGATCTGGAAGGCTTCCGTGCGTCTCTTGAAGCAAAGAACTGCAATTCCATCGTCGCACTGCGCGACGGTGACGTGCTCAAGGTGCACGCGCATACCATGGTGCCTGCCGACGTGCTGCTGCTTTGCCAGCAGTATGGCGAGTACCTTGAGGTCAAGATTGAAAATATGAGCCTGCAGCATTCCGAGCGGACGGTTGCGGAGCAAAAGAAGAAAGAGATCCACAAGCCCTTTGGTGTGATCGCGGTTGCCAGCGGTGAGGGCATGCACGCGCTCTTTACCGAGCTGGGCGCGGATATCATCATTGATGGCGGACAGACCTCCAACCCAAGCGCACAGGATTTTGTGGATGCGATCGGTCAGCTGGACGTTGATCACGTCATTATCCTGCCCAATAACGGCAACATCCTGCTCACGGCTCAGCAGGCAGCAGATCTGTGTGAGGACGTGGACGTACGCGTCGTACCGACCAAATCCTTCCCGCAGGGATATGCGGCACTGGCAGTCTTTAACGGCTCGATTGAGGATGTAGACGAGCAGGTTTCCGATATGACCGATGCCAAGGACGCTGTGGTTTCGGGCGAGATCACCTACGCCATCCGCGACACCGTGATTGGTGACGTGGCGGTTAAGAAGGACGAATCGATCGGCATTCTGGACGGTGAGCTGGTTTGCTCCTGCGCGGACGAAATCGAGGCAATGCTTTCCATGATCGGTGCGATCGAGGACATTGAGGATCGCGAAATTCTGACGCTGTTCGTAGGCGAAGGCGTTTCGGATGAGGAGAGAGTTGCCATGACCGAGGCGATCGAGGACGCTTACGAGGATCTGAGCGTGGACGTATTTGTCGGCGGACAAAAGGTTTATCGCTATCTGATCGCTGTTGAATAAATGGAGGTATATATGGCTACTTATAAAATCGCAATAGACACGCTGGGCAGCGACAAGGGCCCTGAGATGATCGTAGAGGGTGCTTTGATGGCACTTGCCGAAAACCCCGAGCTTTCCATTGTTCTGTTTGGTGACGAGCAGGTCATCGGTGCAGAGCTTGCAAAGGCCGAATACGACCGCGACCGCATTGAGATCGTGCATGCGCCCGACGCCATTACCAATTACGATAACCCCATGGAGGCCATCTTCAAAAAGACCGAGTCCTCGCTGGTAAAGGCCCTGCAGGCGCTTGCCGCACGCGACGACATTCTGGGTCTGATCAATGCAGGCAGCACGGGTGCGCTGATTACAGGTGCACTCCGTTACGTGCCCGCCAAGCCTTTGCGCAGACCCGCACTTGCAGCCATTCTGCCTGCGGCTAAGGGTGGCTTTACCTGCCTTGTGGACACGGGTGCCAACATTGACTGCACTGCTTCCATGCTTGTGGACTTTGCGCACATGGGCGCGGATCTGATGAAGCAATGCTACGCGATTGAAAATCCCCGCATCGGTCTGCTTTCCAACGGTGCAGAGGAGACCAAGGGCAACAAGCTGGTCAAGGAGACCCACGCGCTGCTAAAGGCGGATGCCGAGCTCAATTTTGTGGGCAATATTGAGGGCACAAACGCGCTTTCGGGCGACTGTGACGTGCTTGTCGCAGACGGCTTTGCAGGCAACCAGGTGCTCAAGAATTCCGAGGGCATTGCTAAGAGAATTATTACCGATATCGTGGTATACGGCAAAAAGACCGGCAATCCCGAGATCATGAAGCTTGTGGGATACCTGATGAGCATTTACGACTTCAACTCGCTTGGCGGCGCGCAGCTGCTTGGCGTTGGTAAGCCCATTATCAAAGCGCACGGCGCTGCAAACGCAGATTCGATCAAAAACACCTCTGCCATCATGCTCAACGTCGCAAGAAACAAGGCGATGTTTGACGGTAAGGATAACAGATAACATCATCTAAGACAATAATCAAAGGAGTCAGTTATGGAAATCAAAAGAAAAGTCATGTGCACCTCCACAGGCTGTATTGAGTATGCCCCCGAACGCTATAAGAAGTACGACATTGATATCATCCGCATCCACGTCCATTTCAAGGGTAAGGAATACTTAGAGGGTCTTGATCTTGATCCCGATGCATTTTACAAGGAGCTGGAGGTTCTGGAGGATGCCAAGAACAATCTGCCCAAGACCGCAATGCCCAGCCCCGAAAGAATCAGAGAGCATTTCCAGAAGGCTTACGACGACGGCTACCGTGAGGTCATCGTCATCGCCATCAGCGCATACCTTGGCGGTACCTACAACCTGATCCGCCTGACCGCAGAGGAGTTTGCAGACAAGATGAACATCATCGTTATCGACTCCAAGATCACCTGCTTTGGCGAGGGTATGCTGGCCATCAAGGCTGCTGAGATGATCGAAAAGGGGATTCCCACCGAGACCATTCTCAAGGAGATCGCCTGGATGATGAAGCACCAGGAATTTTTGGGCGTTGACGCAAAGCTTGACTACCTGATCTACAACGGCAGACTCAAGGGCGGTAAGGCGCTGATGGGCAAGATGCTCAACATTTGCCCCGTAGTACATTTCACGCACGACGGCGAGCTTTGCGCGCTGCAGAGCGTTCGTACTCCCAAAAAGGCACTGGCAAAGACCTGCGAGATCTTGAAGGAAATGATCGGCGACCGCGATCCTGCCGACTATCTGCTCTGGCACACCTATACCGGTCCTTCGCTGCTTGAAGAGCTGGTTGAGATCGAAAAGAAGTATGACATCCACACCAACCACGAAAAGGTCATCACCTCTCCCGTCAGCGGATGCCACAACGGTCCTTGGCTGGCCGGCTACGGCTTACTCTTCCTGCGTCGTGAGGATGAGCCTTTGGAATAATTTTGCCTATGCAAAACGTCAGAATCATCAAGGTGGAAACGGGCGCGCAAAGAAAGGCATTTGTCCGGTTTCCGTTAAAACTTTATCAGGATAATCCATACTTCGTACCGCCGCTTTACGGTGACGAAATGGCGCAGTTCAAGAAAAATCATGCATACAGCGATACCTGCGAGACCGTGTTTTTCCTTGCCATGCAGGGAAAAAAGGTGGTCGGACGCATTCAGGGCATTCTGCAGCGACAGTCCAATGAGCTCAGACGCGAGAAGCGTGTGCGCTTTACCCGCTTTGACGCGATCAACGACCTGCAGGTAGCAAAAGCACTGTTCGAGGCCGTGGAGAATTGGGCGAAAGAGCAGGGCATGGATACCGTTTGCGGACCGCTCGGCTACAGCGACCTGGAGCGCGAGGGTATGCTGATCGAGGGCTTTGATCAGCTTTCCACCTTTGAAGAGCAGTACAATTACGATTACTATCCCGCGCTGCTGGAGGCTTGCGGCTATGGAAAAGAAATCGACTGGTTCGAGTTCCGTCTGCGCGCACCCAAGACGCCCAACCCCATGCTCGGACGCGTGGCACAGCGTGCGCTGGAGCTCTCCAAGCTACATGTAGTGGACAGCTCCAAAATGTCCAAGAAAAAGTACCTCCAGACCTATAAGGACAGCTTTTTCGAGTGCCTGGACGAGTGCTACCGTCACCTCTATGGCACGGTGCCGTTTACCGAGAACATGAAAAAGCAGATGATCGATCAGTTTATTCTGATTCTGAACAAGGAATACCTTGTGATCGTTTGCGACGAGAACGAGCGCGTGGTCGCGTTTGCACTCTGCATTCCCGGTATCGGCAAAGCACTGCAAAAGAGCGGCGGCAGACTGACTTTACCTGCCATCTGCAAGGTGCTGCACAGCTCGCAGCATCCAAAGACCTTGGATCTCGGATTGATCGGCGTGCTGCCCGAATATCAGAACGCGGGCATCAATGCAGTCATGCTGGTGCAGCTGACCGAAATGCTGGCAAGCGGCAAGGTCGAATATGCCGAAACCAACCTCAACCTTGAAACCAATACCCAGGTCATGGCGCAGTGGAAATACTTCGATGCAACCCAGCACAAGCGCCGCAGATCTTACATTAAGAAACTCTAAATAGGGAAGATGATTTGTGGGGAAATACGCTTCCGTTATGCTCATTCCGACCGTCCGTTTCGTAGGGGAGGATATCATGTCAAGAGTAACATGGTTTACAAATTGTGAAGGCACATGGTTTACAATATGCGACCAATAATTTTGGCGCGAAGGCGTAGCCGAAGCGGAAAAATTATTGGTCGGGCGCGCGGTAGCGCGGGTCGCCATCGATCAAATAGGCGCGTTTGAAAGTAAAAACACGTTTTTCAATATCGATCTGACCTATCCTGAATTGTCTGAAATAGAGA
>JAFQUG010000219.1 GCA_017408625.1 Clostridia bacterium
CGTAACTGCCGAGGAGCTTGCCGAGTGCTACGACGATATCACGATGTTGAAGGAGCAGGGAAAGCTGTTCGCGCCCGACGTCTATCGCGACAAGGCGTTTGATTTCAAGAACAGAAACACGGTGGTCAAGGCGCTCTGCCTGCACGTAGCGCATACCTGTAACCTCAACTGTGAATACTGCTTTGCCGCACAGGGCAAGTATCATGGAGAGAGAGCTGTGATGTCCTTGGAGGTCGGAAAGGCTGCGATCGATTTTTTGATCAAGCATTCGGGCTCGCGCCGCAATCTTGAGGTGGACTTTTTCGGCGGTGAGCCGCTGATGAATTTTGACGTGGTCAAGGAGATCGTGGCTTATGCGCGCAGCATCGAAAAGGAGCACAACAAAAACTTCCGCTTCACGCTGACCACCAACGGTGTTCTTGTTGACGACGAGGTCATCGAGTGGGCCAACCGCGAATGCCACAACGTGGTGCTTTCGCTGGATGGCAGAGAAGAGGTGCACGACAGATTGCGCAAGACTGTCAACGGAAAAGGCAGTTATGCAACCATTGTGCCTAAATTTCAACATTTCGTTGAAAAACGTGAGGGGAAGGGCTATTATTTGCGCGGAACCTACACGCATAACAACCCTGATTTCACCAACGACATCTTCCATATGCTGGATCTTGGCTTTGATCAGCTTTCCATGGAGCCTGTGGTCTGCGCCCCCGAGGATCCTTACGCACTGACCAAGGAGGATTTGCCCGTGCTGTTTGAGCAGTACGAAATTCTTGCCAAGGCGCAGATCGACCGCCGCCGCGAGGGCAGACCCTTTACCTTCTATCATTACATGCTTAACCTTGAACACGGCCCCTGCGTTTACAAGCGCATCAGCGGCTGCGGCTCGGGTACCGAATATATGGCAGTCACCCCCTGGGGCGACCTGTATCCCTGCCACCAGTTCGTGGGCGAGGAGGAATACAAGCTGGGCGACCTCTGGACCGGCGTGACCAACACCGACCTGCGCGATGAGTTCAAGCTGTGCAACGCATACGCAAGACCCGATTGCGCCGATTGCTGGGCAAGAATGTATTGCTCGGGCGGCTGCGCTGCAAACGCATACCATGCAACGGGCTCGATTACGGGCGTGTACGAGTATGGCTGCGAGCTGTTCCGCAAGAGAATGGAATGTGCCATTATGGTCAAGGTTGCCGAATATCAGGATGGCATTGCCGCGCCCGAGAGCGATTGCTCGGATTGCGGCTCGTGCGAGGAATAAATGACTCGCAAATGCCGATTTCAATCGCCTGTGAAGGAATGAATTATGGCATTTTCGAATAAAACGTTACAAACTTTGGAATTTGATAAGGTCTGCGTCATGCTTGCCGAGCATGCCCACACCGATGGTGCGCGCGACATGGCAGCAAGGCTGTCTCCCACGGATGATCCCGAGGAGATCTTGCGCAGACAGAGAAGAACCACCGACGCAAAGAGACTTCTGGACGTCAAGGGCACGCCCTCATTCGGGTACGTGCGTGACGTGGGCGAGATCTGCGAACGCGCCGACAAGGGTGCAGTGCTTGCGCCCCGCGAGCTGCTTGACGTTGCCAACGTGCTGCGTACCTCGCGCCTTTTGGTGGATTATTGCCACGGAAATCATATCTTTGATACCGTGCTGGACGAGATCTTTGATCGCCTGAGCCCCGACCGCCACCTGGAGGAGCGCATTACGCGCGCCATCGTGGCCGAGGATCTGATCGCGGACGAGGCCTCGCCCGCGCTGGCCGATATCCGCCGCAAGATCCGCGCGACCAACAGCCGCATCAAGGATACCTTGCAAAAGTACGTGCAGGGCGGCACGCATGCAAAGTATTTGCAGGAGAACATTGTCACCAGCCGTAACGGCAGATATGTCATTCCGGTCAAAACAGAGTATAAAAACGAGGTCAAGGGTCTGGTGCACGATACCTCGTCCTCGGGCGCAACGCTGTTTATCGAGCCCATGGCGGTTGTCGAGGCCAACAACGAGCTGCGCGTGCTGCAGTCCAAGGAGCAGCACGAGATCGAACGAATTCTCGCTGAGCTTTCCGAGGCGGTCAGCAACGCAACCGGAATTCTGACGCTCAACTATTATAATATAGTAACTCTTTCGTTCTGCTTCGCCTGCGCCGAGCTGTCCGCTGCCATGAACGCAGCCGCACCCGCGCTGTCCGAGGACGGAACGTACAGGCTGGTTCGCGCGCGTCATCCGCTGATCGACCGCGACCGTGTCGTGCCCATCAACGTTGCACTTGGCGGTGAGTGTGGGTACGATACCGTCATCATTACCGGCCCTAACACGGGAGGTAAGACAGTCACGCTCAAAACGCTGGGGCTGTTTGCGCTCATGGCGCAGTCGGGTCTGCATATACCCGCAGATCAGGAGTCTGTCGTACCGGTGCTGAAATCAGTGCTTGTAGACCTTGGTGACGAGCAGAGCATTGAGCAATCGCTCTCCACCTTTTCGTCCCATATGGTAAATATTGTAGAGATCATGAAGCAGGTGGGCAATGATACGCTGGTGCTGTTTGACGAGCTTGGTGTGGGTACAGACCCCGTCGAGGGCGCAGCGCTTGCCGTGTCTGTCATAGAGTCGGTGCGCGCTGCAGGCGCACTTTGCGCCGCCACCACCCACTACGCAGAGTTGAAAGCCTTTGCCCTGAATACGCCGGGCGTGCGCAACGCATCCTGCGAATTCGACGTGGAAACGCTCAGGCCTACCTATAAATTGATCATCGGTACGCCCGGTAAATCCAATGCGTTTGCCATCTCCCAAAAGCTGGGGCTGTCTGATGAGATCATCGGCAGAGCACAGGAGCTGATCAGCGCGGATAACCGCCATTTTGAGGACGTCATCGGCCAGTTGGAGCAAAGCCGCATGGAAATGGAGCAGCACCGCGAACAGGCTGCCAAGCTGCGCGCAGAATACGAGCAGTTCAAGCGGCAGTCCGAGCAAAAGATTGCGGAGCAGGTCAAAAAGGCCGAAAAAGAGTTAGAGGCTGCCAGGGTCAAAGCCAATTCCATGGTGCAGAGTGCCAAGGCTTCGTACGAGTTCATCCTCGAGCAGATGGAAAAGGTGCGAAAGTCCAAGGACAGCGCAAAGATGGGCGAGGAAATGGATGCTGCTAAGAGAGCCGTCCGAGATCATCTCAAGCAAAACGGCGATAAATTCGACCCCGTGCAAAAGCCGGACGAGGACGAAAAGAACTACGTGCTGCCCAGAGCCCTCCGCAAGGGCGATGAGGTCATCATTCGCTCGCTTGGTACGAAAGGCGTACTGGTTGATGCTCCCGATAAGAGCGGAAACGCTCAGGTCAAGGCAGGTATTCTGACTACAAGAGTCAATATCTAGGATCTCAAGCTGGTAGAGGAAGAGGCGGCGCTGATCAAGGACGGCAAGAAGAATAAGGTGTCGACCTACAGCGTGCAGAAGAATCACGACTTCAAGGATGAGATCGATCTGCGCGGCATGAACGGGGAGGAAGCCTGGTTTGCCGTGGATAAATATCTGGATAGCGCGATCCTTTACGGATTCCGCACCGTGCGTTTGATCCACGGAAAGGGAACGGGTGCTTTGCGTCAGGCAATGCAGAACTTCTTGCGTACGGATAAGAGAGTCGCATCCTTCCGCCGCGGACAGTACGGCGAGGGCGATAGCGGCGTCACGGTCGTCGAGCTCAAATAAGATCATTATAGAATGGAAGTTTTTGATCGACCTTTTTTCAAAAAAGGTCGTAGGGACTTGGGGTAACGCCCCGAGTCGCGCCCGCAGGCGCGAAATCCTTGATCCGGCCTTTCAATTCGCGCAGCGAATTACTGGTTCATTTCTTTGACCTACTTTTCCAAAGAAAGAACGAAAACGGTTTGCTCAATGCAATCCCGCAACAACCCACAGTAAAGCCCTCGGCGCTGCCGAGGGCTCTTTATTATCCTTGGTTTGTGTAATATATACAAAACACAAGTGCAAAACATATATACTTTGTCGAAACCCACACATGACAAAGGATGATGAAAGTGGTAGAATATTCAAGGTCGCGAGAGCGGCGGGATCACAGTGAGATCGGATTTGAGGGACAGAAAAAAGTCAAAAAAATTCGAAAAAAGTTTTGAAAAACC
>JAFQUG010000220.1 GCA_017408625.1 Clostridia bacterium
CAATGAGGGTGGCGAGCTTGATACAACCGAGGAGCTCACGAGCGCAGAACCCCCGGAGCAATCCGACACCCAAGAGCATGTGCCGGGAGAAACCGAAACCGGCAAGCAGACCGAATCCGACTCCGAAACGACGCCTGAGCAGGGTGGCGAGACCGAACCTGATCCATCTGATACAAATTCGGAAACCGAGCCGGAAACAGAACCGGGCGCTGAGCAGCCGCCCGCAGAGCAGACCTATTCCTTGCCGATTTTGCGTATTGAAACGACCGATGGGCACGATATCGTTGATAAGGAGTACTATAAAACCTGCACCATCACGCTGGAAAACTGTTCTGATCCTATGAAATTTGAGGACGTCAGTGCCAACATCCGCGTGCGCGGCAACTCTACGGCTGTGACCGAGAAAAAGCCTTTCCGCATTAAATTTGATAAAAAGAGGAATATGCTGGGGCTCAACGATGGCGCGAAGTGCAAATCCTGGTGTCTGATGGCCGACTACTATGATTATTCGCTCATGCGCAACAGTCTTTCCTTCCGCATGTGCGACGTGCTGCTGGACGGCTATTCCTTTGCCTCCGATTGCGCGTGGGTCGAGGTGTATGTCAACGGAGATTACCGTGGCGTCTATCTGCTTTGCGAGCAAACGCAGATCAATCCGCACCGTGTGGACATCTACGAAAAGGCCGACGACGAGACAAGCGTGGAGATCGGATATCTGATGGTTGGCCAGGGCGGCAGAACCGATGAGCCCAACACGGTGCAGATCGACTTTGGCGGCCTGCCCATTACCGACCTGCAAGGTACGACCATGGGCTTTGGTGGCGGTAATTTCTCGCTTTCCTCGGGAGATTACACCCGGGAGCAGATCGACTTCTGCGCCAAGGTGGTGGGCAACATTGCCTACCTTTGCAGCGCAGCCATCGGGCAGAACGAGTATTACGAGCTGGACGAGAACTGGGAGCTTGTGCCCAAGACTACCTTTGAGGGCACAACAAAGGCAGAGAAGCAGATCGAGACCATTTCCTCATACGTTGACATTGAGTCTGCCGTGCGCATCTACATGACCGACGAGATCGTCAAGAACCTTGACTCAGGCACGTATAACATGTACATCGACCTCTCGCCCGACGGTGCAAAGAAGCTGACCTTCGGCCCGCCCTGGGACTACGACTTTGCACTGGCCAACACCAGATACAATTCCACGCATTCTCCCAAGGGGCTGTACGCAGCCAATTTCTCATACAGCGACGGCATGCGTGTCAACACCTGGTTCGTCATGTTCTGCCAGGCTGAGTGGTTCAGAGATATGTGCGAACCGATCTGGATGGAGCAGAGAGACGAGCTGTTTGCCATCTGTGAGAACGTTTTGACGGATGCAGAGGTGCACAAGGATGCCTTTGACCGCAACTTTGACCGCTGGAGAATTCTCGGCACCATGAACCAAGGACACCAGGCGGACGACGTATACGGCTTTGAGTCGCATGAGGATGCAGCCAATTTCGTATATAACTGGCTTTACAAGCGTCTGGTTTACCTGGACACCGTTTGGGGTGACCGTGTGATCGAGGAGCCTGAGGGGAACAAGGCGTTCTCGCGTATTGACTTTACCGAGAGCGATCGCAGCGATCTGTTTGATGGCTTTAACAATTCCGCCGGCTCGTTCAGGGACAACAGCTACTATAGACTCAAGGTGCTTGATGCGCACGATCCTTACGTACATGTCCAATACGAGGAAAACGGTGCACAGCTGGATGCAGACGATTACGGTGTGATCGAGATCACCTACCGCATTCCCACCAAGAATGCCTTGGATGATTACAGCGCAGAGATCTTTTTGTGCGCAGGGCAGTACGAGCATCCGACAGGCGGTGTTTCGGTGCACTTCGATCTGATCACGGACGGAGAATGGCACACAGCGCGTATCGAGCTTCCTGCCGAGTATTGGAGCGGCGAGGTGCATCAGATCCGTTTGGACTTCTTTGGCGGCTGCGAGCGAGGCGACGAATTCCATTTGCAAAGCATTGTTTTGACTAACTAATCAACTTTAAGCCCCGTGCTCGCACGGGGCTTAAAATATCACTGTTGCACGGCAACAATATCACTTCGCCGCAAGACGAAATATCACTGCGACGAAGTCGCAATACTACTTTGCAATAGTGTCCTGACACTATTGCAAAACACCTCGGGTTGATCAAAGAAAACCGTATGTGCCCCGTCGGGGATGCGCAAGATACGCTTGTCCGGTGCACAGATGCGGCGGAAATAGCCCTCAATCATGTCAGCAGGGCAAATTCGGTCGTCGTCGGCACAGAGAAAATAGACGGGAACGCGAAAATCGGGCGGCAGACGGCGCAGATCAAATTCCATGCTCAGATATTCGATCAAAGGGGACTCGTGCGCAAAATAGGCGTGCCCCAACAGGATCTGACGCAGCTTCCAGCGCAGGTCGCGCAAGTGGCAATCGGGTGAGAGCAGTCCCGTACGGAAATAGGCCGAGAGCGGCTTGCAGGAGCGGTTTTTTCTGTATGCACAGGTCGCGTCGCGCAAGGAGGCATACGCAAAAAATCCGCGCTTTGAAAATTGCGTGTCGCTTTGCGTAAAACGCTTGATCTCTTTTTCTAAGCTCTCCGCGCATGCGAGGTCACCGTGCGCTCTTGCATCGTCTGCCGTATTTTTTGCCGCCAGCACCGCACCCGAGAGGATGTGCACGCATTGGCAGACCGAGAGGTAGCAGACAAGCTTTTCGGGGTGCAGCTTTGCATACAGCACGCCGGGCACCGTGCCCCAGGAATAGCCGAGCAGAATGATGCGGGGCTGATCAAAACGAGTGCGCAGATAGTCAACCAGCCCGTCAAGGTCGGCAAGGAGCTGCTGTGTGCTGACGGGCGAGTCCTTGCCGTGGCTTTCGTAATAGGTGCGCCCGCAGCCGCGCTGATCCCAGTTGACGACGGTGTAGTCCTGCTCCAGTCCCTTTTGATAGTGATAGGACAGGCAGGAGGTGGGATTTCCCGGGCCGCCATGCAAAAACAGGATGATGGGATTGCGCACGTCCTGCCCGCGGATCTGAATATACTGCTTGATGCCGCCAAGCGGCACGTAGCTGCATTCCTCAATGCCGTGCTCGGATACGATGCTGTGCTTGTAGATCTGCCGCCCGCGCGTCAGAGCAAACGCGCATGGCAGCGCCAGCGCAGGTAAAACCATGGATAAAACGCTCATAAAATTCCCCCGATTTGAGTAGTATTCTTATTGTTTTGCAAAACAGGGAATTTATGCTCCTTGAAGGTGTTTTTCTGCGGGAGCTTGCTCCCGCAGCTAATATCAAATAATGGTTGACCCGTCAACAACCATTTGATAATTGACGAATTTTCAGAATGTGTTATAATGGAATTACACCGGTGATAACATGTTTGGAGGAACGATATGCAACTTAATTTAGGAACCAAAATCAGAGAATTACGCCGACGCGACGGACGCACGCAAGATAATCTTGCAGAAGCTCTTGGTGTAACCGCGCAGGCGGTGTCGCGCTGGGAGTCGGGCGGCAGTTATCCCGATATGGAGATGATCCCGGCTATTGCAAATTATTTTCATATTTCTATCGATGAGCTGTTTGGATATCAGGATGACAGAGACAAAAAGATTCAATCTATTCTTGATTCTGCTGACAAGATACTGACAAAGCAAGGCTTTATCATATCAAACGGTAGTCTGACCGATGATGTATATGACTGTATCAATATGCTAAGAGAGGCATCCGAGGAGTTTACCAATGAACCCAAGATCCTTATGAAGCTTGCCAATGCACTCCACATGTGGGGATGGCACGTACACGGTGCACACGCGCATGCGCTTGATGATTCGGGTGTGTATCATGATGATACCGCCTATAACGCAAAGAATGAATACTGGCAGGAAGCAGTACGCGTGTATGAAAGGATATTGAAGTGCGATCCTACACCGGATGAAAGAGAAAGTACCATAGTTGCGGTGGTAAATCTTTACAGTCAAATGGGGGAATACGAAAAGGCAAAGGCGATTGTGATGCAGCAGAATCCGATGCGAATCAGCAAGGAAGTCTTGTTGCACAAGGCAACCACAGGAGAGGAGAAGGAAAAGGCAGAGGCATACCGCATCATGAATCTGTTGCACTGCCTTGGTAATGCAATTATCAACACGCTTGCCATGCGACCCGCATTGTCCTTGTCGGAATATGGAAAAGATTTGTATTTGTCTGTCATAAAGGTGTATGAATCCATTTTTGCAGACGGTAGGTGCGGAGACTGGCACGTGCAAATTTGCCTATTGTATTTGCAGCTGTCACATCGCGAAGCACATGGCGGTGGCAGCATGGAAAAGATTATAGAGTATTTCGACAAGGCGTTTGAGCATTACAAGGAATATGATTGCATTTATCATCAACTTGAAAAAGGAGAGGAATATGCGTATTCTGCCCCTTTGGTCAGCACTTTGAAAGAAGTAAAGGGCGACCTTTCAACTTTTTCCGAAAACTTTTGGGAGTATGAGTTAAAGGCTTACACAAAAGAGGTTTTGGATGAAATCCGCAAAAACCCCAAATATGCCGAATGCTTTGCATAAGTTCAAGCCCCGCCTTCTGCGGGGCTTTTTTCGCATGACAGTGGTGAAAGAGCGTCCGTATGATGCATCTCCCCCACCACAATCGCTTCTCTCGTTTTGGCTCATGCTTCGCCAAAACTCGCTCCGCTGCGGTCCCCCCTCTCCCGCGGAGAGGGCTCATTGTGGCCGCTTATTACGGATAACCAAACATGACGGATGCGCCTAACGAGCCTTCCCCACTGGGGAAGGGGGACCGCAGCGGAAGAATTTCGCGGTAATGCCGCGAAATAATGACGCGGTTGCGGTGGATGAGATGCATCATACGGACGCTCCTTCACGGAAACGGACATGAAAAAAGCGACCTTTACGCAAGGTCGCTTTTCAGTATGCTTATGACGTACCCCTCGGGGGCGTTTAGTGTGATCAGCGTATTGCCGCAAACGGTTTGTCTTTGGTGGTCGTAGCACACGGTCGTCAGATCGGTCGAGATGCCCGTGCCGGTCATTTTGACGTAAGACTCCTTGGCCGTCCAGGTGCGATAAAAACGCGTGCAGATCTCGGGATCGGTTACGGTCTCGGTCGCGGGTGTAGCACCGCTCCAAATGTATGCTGCCTCGTCCTTGGTAAAATATCGCGCTACCATCCCCGTGCGGAACGGCTTTATCTGCTCAATATCCACGCCGATGGGCTTGTCCGACACGGCACACAGCACGTAGTTGCCGCTGTGACTGACGTTGAAATAAAAGGGCACGTTGGCGCTCGGCTTGCCCTTGTACCCGATCGTAAACGCGATCTGATCAGGTGCTTTCCCACTTGCTTTTGCAAGCATCCTGCGCGCCAGCATATCGGCGCAAAGGCAGCGGCGGCGGTCGTCCTCGTACCGAAAACGGTCGGCACGTGCGCGTCGTTCTGCGTCTGCGGCGCGGTACATCTGGGCATACTGCTGCTCGTCAAAGTCTTTTATGTTGCAGATTTCGTACTTCATATCGCACCTCCCGTTCGTGATAAAACTATTATACCAAAGACTACCCCGACAGTCAAGCAAAATCTTGACATGCAGGGGAATTTGAGATATAATAATGCTAATACATTGTAAGGAAAACGGTATGAAGATCAAAAATTACTCGTTTGAAACAGACAAACTGCGCCGCAGCCTGCGCATCGCGCTTGTGTCGGATCTGCACAGCCGTGAGCCGCTTGCCGTGATCGAGGCGGTGGGAAAGATCCGCCCTGACCTTATATGCATTGCGGGCGATTTGACCGAGGCTCTGGACGGCAGCATGGACGACAAGAATACCTACGGCTTTGCCGCGCTTGGCGCGCTTTGCGCCATCGCGCCCACGTTTTATGCACCCGGCAATCATGAGATCGCGGCCTATCACCGCCATCACCTGGTAAATCCGGATCCGAAACCCGGAGCAGATCGCATCAGTGCGACAAACAGAGAGCGCATCAGAGCTACGGGCGCACATTTTCTGGAAAATACCTATGAAGAATGGCAGGGCATTGCCATAGGCGGCCTGGGCTCGGGCATGCTGGAGACTGACCGCAAGCCGCGCGTGGACGATCTTGACGAATTTTTCGCCTATGACGGTGTTAAGATCCTGATCTGCCACCACCCCGAGTATTATGCCAAATATCTGCGCGACCGCGACGTGGACCTGGTGCTTTCGGGGCATGCGCACGGCGGTCAGTGGCGACTGTTCGGGCTTGGGCTTTATGCGCCCGATCAAGGACTGTTTCCCAAATACACCTCGGGTGTGCATGAGGATACGCTGGTCATTTCCAGAGGAACTGCCAACACGGGCGGCATCATTCCGCGCTTGTTCAATCCGCGCGAGGTGGTCTGCATCCGTATCAATGAAACTAAGGAGAGAAAACTATGAAAATTTTGGTTGTCGTAGATATGCAAAACGATTTTATCGACGGTGCTTTGGGCACGGCCGAGGCTGTTGCCATCGTGCCTGCTGTCAAATCGCTGATCGAGGGCTTTGATGGTAAGGTGCTTTTCACGCGCGACACGCATTTTGAAAATTACATGCAAACCGAGGAAGGCAAGCATCTGCCCGTGCCGCATTGCATCAAAGGTAGCGACGGCTGGCAGATCCGCCCTGAGTTGGACGCACTGCGCACCACGGATGCCATCGATAAGCTGACCTTTGGCTCTAAGGAGCTGATCGCGCAGCTGGCATCCGAGCAGAATATCGAGAGTATCACGCTGTGCGGCCTTTGCACCGACATCTGCGTCATTTCCAACGCCCTCTTGATCAAGGCGAGTTATCCCGAAATTCCGCTTTACGTGGTGGAGTCCGCTTGTGCGGGCGTGACCCCCGAGAGCCACAAGAATGCACTTGATGCCATGCGCATGTGCCAGGTGGAGATCATCTGACATGGGCAAAGGCGGCAAAAAGAAGCAAAAGCGCGGATACGTGAGAAAAGAGGATTTCATCGTGCCGTTGGCGTATTTTCACCGCTACGGCATGCCTATTCTGATCGTATGCGGAGGAATGGTATGTCCGCGCCGTCTGCTTGCTATGGGGATTGGCTGCCTTGTGCTTGCGGCGTGGTCGTTCGTGGGATACAAATGCAGATGGAAGCATATCTTTTGCTCTTACCAAAATGCATATCATGCGAAAATGACCCCAAACGATATCGACTGGGACTGGATAAATAAAGGAGATGCCTATGGAGTACCCGCAATATTTGCGGTAATTGGCACAGTCGGCGTGATCACGTCGATCTTCATGGAATGAGTGAACCGGAAAGGAACTGTTATGCAAGACCGCGACTTATTTGATTTATTCTTGGCGCACAATATGCAAGCGATCGTGCAGGCGCAAAGCAGATACGGTGCGTATTGCAGAATGATCGCGCAAGGCATCCTGCGCGACGCGCAGCAGATCGATGCCTGCATTGGCGAGACTTGGTCGCTTGCTTGGAAGCTTGTACCCGAGCAATAGCCGGAGCATCTGAAGCTCTTTATCGGAAATATCACGCGCAAATCTTGCCTTGCGCAGCTTGAAAAGACGCCCGAGAGTGCCTCTGCCGAGCTTGCAGCGGTGCTTTGTGAGCTTGGCGAGCTCGTGTCCGACGAGGCAGATCCGTCTGCAAAGATATCGGATGAAAAATTCAGCCGCACGCTGAAAACGTTTTTGGAGGGATTGTCCGAGCAGGATCGTTGTATTTTCGTGCGCCGCTACTATTTTGCGGAAAGCGTTGAGCGCATTGCGCTTCGTTGCAACGTTTCCGTTGCCTATGCGCAGCAGCTGCTTCCCGGTCTGAGAACCGCGCTGCACAATTCCTTTGGCCGCAAGGTCTGCATGCATGAGCTTACTGCGCTTATGCTGATCGGAGAGATCGATCCCGCACTGATCGAGCAATCCGAGCATTACAAGCCTGCGCGTCGCAGCCCAAAGACCCGACGCAGACCTAAGAAGTGGCTGATCGGATTGATCACAGCTGCCGCTTTGATCGTGATTTTGATCCCACTTTCGATTGTTTCGGTATGGCAGCTTGATGCCTACGTGCAATATGAATATCCCGCATACAGCGGAACTATACCAAGTGCATTGGACTATTTGCAGACGCAGGATACAAACCTGATCAGCTCGCTTTTGGGTGAGCAAAACAGAGAAAGCTTACACCAAAAGCTTTCTGTGATGGCAAATGGCTCAAGGGGTGCGCAAATCGTTTTGCACGGCTCTGAGGGGCTGAGATTCGAGTCCCAAGGCAATGGCACCTGCGTTGTCAAAAGCGGAAAAGCGTGTGCGGACAGTCATGTGCTTGTACCCATGATCTCTCCGGACGGCGAGCTTGTGGTGGGCATTGATCTGGAGGCCTTTAGTCAGAATTCCAACGTTGTAGAGGTCACTCTTCCGCTGTCCGTTGCGTGGATCGGCTCATATGCGTTTAGAGCGTGCAGAAATCTGACCGAGGTACATATGTCCGGCGGTCTTTTTGAAATAGCTCCGTATGCGTTTCAGAATTGCAGATCCCTGACCTCGCTGCACGTGCCGGCCAGCGTGTTTATCGTAGGCAAGGGCATCACCGACGGCTGTACCTCGCTTGAGAGCATTACCTCTGATTCTTTTAGTCTGTTCTATTATGCCGAGGGGAATTGTCTGATCGAGGTTTTTGGAGGCGGATTGGTTACAGGCTGTAAGCAAAGCGTGATCCCGAGCGGCGTTTCAAGTATAGAAGCAGGCGCGTTTGCCAATATGAAAGGGTTGACGGGCCTTGAGATTCCCGAGGGCGTGACGCATATCAGGGATCAAGCGTTCGAGAATTGTGTCGATCTGCAAGAGCTCACCATGCCCAAAAGCCTGACTTTTGTCGGCAAGTCTGCGTTTATGGGCTGCGAGAGCCTTGAGTGTGTGCATTTCTCACAAGGCATATCGCATATCGGTGAATCTGCCTTTGAAAATTGCAGCTCGCTTGTCAGCGTTGCGTTGCCCCCGAGTATGACATACATCGGTTCGTCTGCCTTTGAGAATTGCGACTCGCTTGTCAGCGTGACGCTGCCCCAAAGCGTTGAAACTCTGGAGGGAATGGTTTTTGCAGACTGTGATGCGCTGACAAGCATTGAGATCCCCAGCGGTTGGGTATCTGTGAGCGGCGGGATGTTTCTTGGATGTGACCTCCTTTCCGACGTCAGTCTTGGCGATGGCGTGGAAAGGATCGGAATATCCGCCTTTATGGATTGTAAGTCGCTTGCCGAGATCAATATCCCCAAAAGCGTTAAGACCATTGCCATGCAGGCGTTCAGCGGATGCGCACTGACCGAGATCCGCGTGCCGGAGGGCGTTGAGGAAATTGCCCGTGAGGCATTTTCGAATAATGGGCAATTGAATTTTGTCTCGCTGCCCCGAAGCTTGTATTTCTTTAGTTCAAGTGCCGTGAACGGATGCACGAATCTGACCGAGATCTACTATGCAGGTCCTGAGGATATCTGGAGAAACACGGTGAATATCTGGTCGGATGACGACCGCCTGCACGAGCTGCAGATCCATTGTAACTATCATCCCGATACGCAATCATAACAAAACCCGCCAACGGCACAGCCGTTGGCGGGTGCATATATGTCGAATTTTTCTATAATTTTCAAAAAAGCTGTCCAATCCTGTCAGAAACGCGGTGTAGATGAGTGAAGACTCATTGACACAACAGAAAGGAGCATTTTATGCAAGACCATGAGATCGTCGCCTTGTATCATCAGCGTGATGAAATGGCGATCAAGCACACCGAAACCAAATACGGCGCGTACTGCACGGGAATTGCACAGCATATTTTGCAGAATATGCAGGACAGCGAGGAATGCGTCAACGATACCTGGCTGCATACCTGGAATTCCATTCCGCCCGCCAAGCCCGAAAACCTTAAAACCTACGTAGGCAGGATCACGCGCAATCTCTCCCTGAATCGCTACGAGCTGCGCCACCGCCAAAAGCGCGGCGGGGGAGAGCTGACTGTAGCCCTTGACGAGATCGGAGAGGTTGCCTCTCCCGATGCAGACCTTGCCTCGCAGCTTGAGCGGCAAGAGTTTGCCCGCATTCTCAATGCATTCTTGTGGAGCTTGCCCGAGCGTGACTGCAGCATTTTTATCCGACGCTATTATTACGTGGAGAGCGTGGAGGAGATTGCAGAGCGGTATGCTTTGAGCACCGCCGCCGTTTATAAAAGTCTTTCCCGCGCGCGCATCAAGTTGCGTGTAGCTCTTGAAAAGGAGGGCTACACGGTATGAAAAATCTTCCTTTGCTCAGATGGATGGAGGATATTGACCCGATATTGATCGAGCGCGCCGATCGATACGTATCCCACCGTCGAACCCATGCTTTGCGCGCCGTGCTGATTGCCGCAGCCGTTGCCGTGTTGCTTGCGGCAATGCTTGCCGCGTCCTCTCTGATGGTGTTGGATTCCTATGCCGAGCAGAACTATCCCGAATACGACGGCACCGTGCTGCACGCGCTTGATTTTGTGCTGACGCAGGATGATAACGCCTTTGCAAATGCCCTTGGTGAGCAGAACAGAGCATCGCTTCACACGCTGTTCAATGCATTGCGCGGTGTCAAAGGCGAAAGCGAAACAGAAACCGAACCGGAGTCAGAGGCCGAGGCCTATTCCGAGGGACTGATCTTTACGCAGTACAGTGATGGCAAGTATTACGTGTCCGATCTTGGTGATTGCAAGGATGCGCACGTGCGTATTCCTCCCACCACACCCAATGGCAAAACGGTGAGCGGTATTGCAAGCCGTGCCTTTGAAAATGAGATCAGCATCACGGCCGTTACCGTTCCAAGTACCGTTACGACGATTGAAAACCAAGCCTTTGCGGGCTGCAGCAAGCTGGAATTAGTCGAGCTTTCCGAGGGATTGACGATTATTGAGGCCGAAGCCTTTTGGCGTTGCTGGCGTCTGACCTCTTTGCATCTGCCCGCAAGCGTGACGGGGATCGGTCAGAAAGT
Source organism: Clostridia bacterium (assembly GCA_017408625.1). The sequence continues at coordinate 11,040 of JAFQUG010000220.1, forward strand.
GATCGGTTTGTGTATTATGTTAACAGAGTTGACCGTGGACGAGCAAAACCCCGTGTACCGCAGCGAGGGCAACTGCCTGATCGAAATCGAGAGCGGCGCGCTGATCGCAGGCTGTGAAGCAAGCGTGATTCCTGACGGAATCAGCAGCATCGCACCGTATGCGTTTTTCTGCATGTCCGGGCTTCGCAGCGTCGATATCCCCGAGGGCGTGAGCAGCATTGGCAATCAGGCCTTCCTTGGATGCAGCGGACTGCGCGAGGTCACACTCCCATCCACACTGACGCGCATCGGCGAGCAAGCCTTTTCCGAATGTGTGGCACTGCGCAGCATTGTGTTGCCCGAGGGGCTGCCCGCCCTTGAAGAGAGAGCCTTTGAAAAAAGCGGCCTTACAAGCGTCAGCCTGCCAAGCACACTGCAGACCATCGAGGCGAGCGCGTTTGAGGAATGTACTTCGCTTGTAGAGATCGACCTTCCCGAGGGACTGACGGTCATTGAAGACAGTCTGTTTTTCGGCTGTAAAAAGCTTGAGCGGGTCGGCATCCCGAACAGCGTGGAAAAGATCGGGTATCACGCATTCTACCAATGTGAGGAGCTGGCTACAATTGATCTGCCACCTTCGATCAAGAGTATTGGAGCGTATGCGTTTTTCTGCTGCTGGTCTGTAACAAGCCTGACGCTGCCCGAGGGACTTCTTTCGCTCGGTGAGGGTGCTTTTTGCAATTGCTCCGACTTGATCGAGCTGAGTATTCCTTCCACTCTTGCTACCGTTTCGTACAGAGCCTTCAGCAGTTGCTCCGCGCTTGAATCTGTCACGCTGCCCGAAGGCGTGCTGTTTATTGAAGAAAGTGCGTTTTCCCAATGCACGGGGCTCAAGTCTTTCCATATTCCGAGCAGTGTGCTCTCAATAGCCCCGCTGGCGTTTGGTTCTTGCAATCTGCTGAGCAATCTGAGCGTTTCCGAGCAAAACATCCGCTTCAAGGTAGAAGGGAACTGTTTGATCAATACGGACACGGATACGCTGGTGTTCGCCAATGCGCGCAGCGAGATCCCGGGCGGCATCCGCGAGATCGGTGATTATGCGCTTTGCAACACCAATTTCAGAAGGATCACGTTCAAGGATGGCGTCGAGACCATTGGCAGCTACGCCTGCTCGTCGTGCTGGGAAACGGTCAGCGTGGTCATTCCTGCAAGCGTGACGGCCATCAAGGACGGTGCCTTTGATTCCTGCATCGTGCTGCAAAACGTGTACTTTACGGGTACTGAGGAGCAATGGGCAGAGATTACAATCGGGCAGAATAACCAATCTTTGTATGATGCCACCGTGCACTTTAATTACGTACCGGAGGAATGAGCAATGCCATCACGCCCTTGCAAGATCCTTCGCTGCGCTCAAGGATGACGTAGTCGCTGTGCTGCTACGCCGCAAGGGCTCACATGACGATGCCTAAAAAACACCACCCCCGCCAACGGCCAGGGCCGTTGGCGGGGGGATAATTTATAGAAAAATATTTTCCCGAATTATGTCAGGATCAGTGAAAAATGTTGTATGATAAGGTGAAGAGACAGAGAAAGGAGAATAAACATGCAAGATGATCTGATTATTGCGCTGTACTATCAACGCAATGAGCAAGCGATTGTCAAGACCGGCGAAAAATACGGTTCGTATTGCACGTGCATCGCGCAAAACATTTTACACAACGTGCAGGACAGCGAAGAATGCGTCAATGATACTTGGCTTTGCGCATGGAATTCGATTCCTCCCGCCAATCCTCCCGTGCTGCGCACTTATCTTGGCAGAATTACCCGAAATTTTGCGATCAATCGCTACAAAGAAAAGCATCGGCAAAAGCGCGGAGGCTACACGGTAGAGGCCATATGTGAGCTCCGGGATATTGCTTCATCGGAAAACGAGGTGCAGGCGCAAATTGATAAGCAGGAGTTTGCAAGAGTGTTCAACGCGTTTCTCTACAGCTTGCCACAGCGCGATTGCAACGTGTTTCTGCGCCGTTACTTTTATGCGGAATCGGCGCAGGAGATTGCCAAGCGTTATGGCTTAAAGCAGGATAACGTGCTCAAGATTCTTTCGCGCACAAGACTTAAGCTCAAGGAATACTTGAAGGAGGAGGGAATTGACGTATGACGGAATTGATGCTTTTTGAATTGATGAGTGAGGCGGATTGCGAGCTTCTGGAGCGTTCCGAAACACGGGTAAACGTACGCCGCCAAACAGGGCTGCGCGTGCTTTTGATCGCTGTCGTGATCAGTGCGGTTGTGACGATCGCTTTGTTTACGGGAGCTTTCTTTGCAGTAAGCAATTATCAAAAGCAGCATCCCGAATTTCAAGGGAGCTTTATTGAGGCGGTAGATATCGTGCTGACACAACAAGCAAGCTTTCTGACAGAGCTGCTTCCCGAAACCGTGAAGCTGGAATTGGGCGAGCTGTTTGTCAAGCTTGGCGGAGAGAATCCGTTTGTGCCTCTTGGACCGGGCGAAGAGCAGCCAAGCGCGAACGTGACCGAAACAGAAACAGAAACAGAAACCGAAGCAGAAACCGAAGCAGAAACCGAAGCAAATGGTACCTATCCATGGCATACCGAATGTGAGTACTGCGGCCGGTTGGACGGCGAGGGGCGGTGGTTTATTGCCAAGGTAGTTGATTCTAAGAGCGTAAAGCCTATTGGGAACGGATGCTTTGAGGAAATACAGGCAGGTGAGGCAGACATCATTTTAGATTATTTTGGTGATAATTTGATCGACCCGCTGGGATTGGCTTCGGGAGACCTTGTTCTGATTACCTATAGCGGATATGTGATTGAAACCTATCCGTGTCAGATTACACCGTTCACGATTGAGCCGATCCGGGGAATAGAGTCACAGCCGGATATTGAGATTCCAAAGCAAGACACCA
>JAFQUG010000221.1 GCA_017408625.1 Clostridia bacterium
ATCGTCCAGCGCCTGTTGGGCGGCGAGAGCTGCGCCCTCGTCACCGATGCAGGCACGCCTGCCATCTCCGATCCCGGCGAGGATCTGGTGAAGCTCTGCGCCGAGAAGGGCGTCGCCGTCATCTCCATCCCCGGCTGCTGCGCGGCGGTGAACGCCTTGGCGGTGTCGGGTCTGCCTACAGGCCGCTTTACCTTCGAGGGGTTCCTCGCCTCTGGCAAATCCGAGCGCCGTGAACAGCTGAAGGATCTGCGGGGCGAGGAGCGCACCATGATTTTCCACGAAGCGCCCCACCGTCTCCGCGCCACCCTCGCCGACATGGCGGAGGTGCTGGGGGATCGCCCCATCGCCCTGTGCCGCGAGATCACCAAGCTCCACGAAGAGACCCTGCGCATGACTTTACATAGCGCCGTGGAATACTACGAGACCACCGAGCCCCGCGGCGAATATGTTCTGGTGGTGGGTGGCCGCGAGAAAGCCCGCACAGAGATGACGCTGGAAGAGGGCGTGGCACTGGTGCTGCAGCGCCGTGAAGCAGGCGCAAAATTAAAAGATGCCGTCCGCTCCGTAGCCGACGACACCGGCCTGCCCCGCAACGCGCTGTACGAGGCGGCATTGAAACAGTAAATCGGAAATAAACATAAGAAAGATCCCCGCCCTCTCCTTGGCGGGGATCTTTCTTACGCTTACACGCTTTTGATTTCCTTCAGACACTTCGGGCAGATATTCTTTCCGCGAAAAACGACGATGTCCTTCGCGCTGTCACAGAAGATGCAGCAGGGGCGGTATTTCTTCAGCACGATGGCCGTGCCGTCCACATAGATCTCCAGTGCTTCTCTCTCCGCAATGTCCAAAGTACGACGCAGCTCTATGGGCAGCACAATGCGCCCCAGCTCGTCCACTTTCCTTACGATTCCGGTAGATTTCACAGATTTCTTTCTCCTCTGTCCCTCGTTTTGCGAAGTTTGGGATGTGTCCATTATGCCACTTTTTTCTTGTCTTGTCAACCGAACTACGACATTTTGCTCTATTTTTCACGAAATAGTGCCTTGGCTTTTGTGCATATATTGCAAAGAGGTGATAAAAAATGAGCATGACTTTCGTCGTAACAGGGCTTTTTCTCTTCTCTTTCCTCTTCGGTTTCGGGCTCTCTTGACCCGTCGGTCATTCCTTTTATCATGCAGAATGAAGGAATTTCCGCCAAGGAGATGGACGACGTTCTCAACCGCAAGTCGGGCCTGCTCGGCGTTTCGGGCGTTTCCAGCGACTGCCGCGAGGTGATTGATGCAGCCAATGCGGGCAACGACCGCGCACGTCTGGCTCTTGACATGCTCATTCACTATACAAAGAAGATCATCGGCTCTTACGTTGCCGAAATGAACGGTGTGGACGTGATCGTCTTTACCGCGGGCATCGGCGAAAACGATCGCTGGCTGCGTGAGCGCATCACAGCAGATATGGACGCGCTCGGCGTGAAGATCGATTGTGAGATCAACAATACCTGCCCGCGCGGTCAGGCAACCGATCTCAGTGCATCCGACGCACGTGTGCATACCATGGTCATTCCGACCGACGAGGAATATATGATCGCCCTCGATACTCTTTCTCTTGTCAACGCATAAACCCATTATATAAAGATTATAAAAACAGAAAGGATACAAAACCATGCAATCAGCTTACGAAATCAAGAAAGAAATTTGCGAGATCGGCAGACGCATCTACATGAACGGTTTTGTTGCCGCAAACGACGGTAATATTTCCGTGAAGGTCAGCGATAACGAGTTCTACTGCACGCCTACCGGTGTGTCCAAGGGCTTCATGACTCCTGACATGATCCTGAAAGTCGACGCGCAAGGAAACAAGCTGGAGGGCAAGCTCAATCCCTCTACCGAAATCAAAATGCACCTTCGCGTATACCGCGAGCGTCCCGACGTCAGAAGCGTTGTGCACGCACATCCCCCGACGGCAACCGCTTTCGCTTGCGCAAACATTCCGCTTGACGAAATGATCATGCCCGAAGCCATTCTGTTCCTCGGCTCGGTTCCGGTTTGCGCATACGGTACGCCTTCCACCGATGAAATTCCCGATTCGCTCGCACCCTTCATTCAGAGCCACGATACCTTCCTGCTCCAGAACCACGGTGCATTGACTGTCGGCCACAACCTTATGAATGCATACTTCCACATGGAATCGCTTGAGTTCTATGCAAAGGTTACCCTTCTTGCAAAGCAGCTCGGCGGCGCACAGGAGCTCTCCTGCGGCGATCTTGAAAAGCTGATGGAGCTTCGCCGTAAGTTCAACGTTCCCGGCAAGCACCCTGGATGCAAGAAGTGCGATAAGCTCGGCACTTCCGAATGCCGTTGCAAGGATAATGCGGCTCCTGCAAAGGAAGCAGCACACGTTTGCACCTGCGGCAAGCATGACGGCGGTAATAACGACGC
>JAFQUG010000222.1 GCA_017408625.1 Clostridia bacterium
TCTGCACTTCTCCCGTCTGCTTGTTCGTCAGACGAACCTTGACACGCAAGGGGGCGGCATAGTTGACGTCGCGCTCCTTACACTCCTCCACCGTGTACTTCGGCTTCTGGTCGATCGAGTAGGAAAGAAACTCGATCGAGAGATTGCCCGAGAAATCGGTGATGGGAGACACGTCGCGCAGGACCTCACCCAGACCCTCCTCCAGAAACCACTTGAACGATTTGGTTTGAATTTCCACAAGGTCGGGCAGATCCAGCGTATAGCGCGACTTGGAAAAGCTCATTCTCGTGTTCTGGCCGAGTTTTTGCTCTTTTACGTTGACCATGAATTTTATCACTCCATTCCATGATGTGCCCTTATGCCCGTCGGCGAAAGGACCGTAAAACGACCGCCCGTTGCATATAAAAAATATCAGTAAAAAGATTATTTACAGGATATATTTTCGCTGGTACGGCAATTATAATGCAGTTTAATATTATAGCAAAGCCCGTTGCGTTTGTCAAGAGCTTTTTTCCTGTTTTTTTCATTTTTTTTCGCCGAATGGAAAAAATATTTTGAGAAATTTTCAAAAAACCCTTGCTTTTTCGTTTTTTGTGTGTTAAGATATGGGGGTGAATGGATATGAGGCGGCCGCGCACCCTCTCAGGCGCAGTCGTGAAAGCCGAAAACGATTTGGAAAGGGGAGGTGAACGATTTGCCGAATATCAAGAGTGCAAAGAAGCGCGTCAAGGTCACTGCTGTGAAGACGATGCAGAACAAAATGTTCCGCACCCAGCTCAAGACCGAGATGAAGAAGTATGAGGCTGCTGTTGCCGCGGGCGATCTCGCTCTGGCGCAGGAGACCTACAAGGCCGCTGTCAAGAAGATCGACAAGGCTGTTTCTCGCGGTATTCTCCACAAGAATGCCGGCGCACGCAAGAAGAGCCAGTTTACGAAGAAGCTCAACGCCATGGCGTAAGAGCAAGAAAAATGCCGAATGCCCGCAAACCCTCGGGCGTTCGGCTTTTTCTTTTTTTCATTGACAGCCCGCCTTATAAAATGCTATAATGGTGCAAGAGAAAAGAGGTGTTTTCTATGTATTACCGCAGTATCACCGAGCTGGTGGGCGACACGCCGCTGTTCGAGCCCGTGCGCTTCAACCGCGAACAAAATCCCGGTGCAAAGGTGCTGTTAAAATTAGAATATCTCAACCCCGCAGGGAGCGCAAAGGATCGCGTGGCGCTTTCCATGATTTTAGACGCCGAGGCGCGCGGCCTGTTGCGTGCAGGCTCGACCATCATTGAGCCCACCAGCGGAAACACGGGCATCGGGCTTGCCGCCATCGGTGTGCCGCGCGGCTACCGTGTGGTCCTCCCCATGCCCGAGGGCATGAGCTTGGAGCGCCGCCGACTGCTATCCGCCTTTGGTGCCGAGATCGTGCTGACCCCCGCAGCCGAGGGCATGTCGGGCGCGATCGCCAAGGCCAAGGCCCTCGCCGTCGAGATCGAAGGGGCGTTCATCCCCTCGCAATTTGACAATGCCGCCAACCCTGCGGCGCACCGCGCCACCACGGGCCCCGAGATCCTTGCCGACACCAACGGCTGCGTGGACATCTTCGTGGCGGGCGTTGGCACGGGGGGCACGCTCACGGGAACGGTGCAGTTCCTGCGCGGGCGCATCCCGTCGCTCAAGGCGGTGGCGGTCGAGCCTGCCGCATCTCCCCTGCTCTCCACGGGTCACGCAGGGCCGCACGGCTTACAGGGCATCGGCGCGAACTTTGTGCCAGACAACCTTGACCGCTCGCTCATCGACGAGGTCTTCCCCGTCACCGAGCAAGAAGCCTATGCGGCGGCACGCACACTCGCGCGCACCGAGGGGCTTTTGGTGGGCATCTCGTCGGGCGCGGCCCTGCACGCGGCAAGCGAAATTGCAAAGCGTCCCGGTAACAAGGGCAAGGTCATCGTGGTGCTCTTACCCGACACGGGCGACCGCTACCTCTCCACGTCGCTGTTCGAATAACGAAAAGGAAGCGCCGATCACGGTGCTTCCCTTCTTTTTTTGATCATCCAAATGGCGGCGGCCGCCACGGGCAAAAGCCCCAGCAACAGCCACGGCGAGTACAGAAGTGCGCAAATCAGGACCAGAACGGCGCCTGCACCGAAGCCTGCCACGGCGCGCGGCACAAAGCCCACGGGAACGGCATCGAGCGCGATCAGCAGCAGCACGCAAAGGATCAGCGCAAGGAAGAAAAAGCCGAGTGCCAGTAGCGGTGAGATCCGCGCCTGCCACCAAGGGAGCAGGTCTCCCGCGGGGTCAATGCCAAAGAGCAGCAGCGTATTGCGCACCAGAGCAAGCAGAAGGAAATAAGCGACCGCAACGCGCGGCAGGGCACGCGGGAGCAACCCGTGGGAGCGCCCCCTACAAAGAAGCACAAGGGCGCGCAGATCCAGCACCAGCGCGGCTACCGCCGCGAGGATCAGACCGCCGCAAAGGTGCAGCGCCTGGACGAATTGCAACGAGAGCAGGGCGCGCACGCCGCGCGTGCCGCCGCAAAAGGGGCAATAAAGGTGCAGCAGATCGTGCATGGCACAGTGAAAGGTGTCCGAGGGAAAAAGGCGCATGATCTGCGCATAAAGCACAAATGCAGCGGCAAGCACCGCAAGACCGACATGCATTAAAATATACGCACGCCACGCTTTTCTCATACTGCTCCCCCCTTGCACTTGATTGTCTTCATTCTATCATAAATAAGCATGGGATGCAAGATTTTTTGCCGAGGCACTTGCCAAGATGCGTAAAGTGCGCTATAATGAAAGCAGAACACGAAAGGAGGATAACGCATGAATTACGATCCCAACAACGAGCGCCGCAACGAGCAGGAGCAAGAGCCGAATCAAGGCGCACAGCCGGGCTCTCACAATTACAGCTTCGATCCAAACGGGCAAGGCCCGAATCAGAGCTGGCAATACGGCAACCAATACAACCCCAACGGCTATGGCCACTACCCGCCCATCTACGATCAGCCCGACAGCGCGGCAAAGAACGCACAGATCTTTGGCATCGTTTCCCTGATCGGCCTGTTCTTCTGCCAGATCCTGTCGATCGTTTTCGGCGCGATGGCGATGAGCAACGCAAAAAAGTCGGCAATCACGCTCGGCCGTGAGTGCTCTGAGGCCAAGACTGGGCGCATCTGCGGTCTGGTCGGTCTGATCCTCGGCATCGGCTCGATCGTGCTTACCGTGTTTGGCTACATTCTGTTTTTTGTTGTATTTGCACTCACCCTATAAGGAGTAATAGATATGAACAACGATTTTAATAATGCTTGGAGCTACGGCCCCGATGCACAGGGCGGCATGTATCCCCCGCCCATTGACACCGCTGCGCTGAATCTGGCGTCGGCACTGCGCAAGGCCTGCACTGCAAGGACGCTTGGCATCATCGGCATCATCACCTCGCTGCTGTGCTGCTGTCTGCCCCCGATCGGGCTGACGCTGGGTATTCTCGCCATTGTATTTGCCTGCAGTGCCAACAAGCGTGCGGGAACCAAGCTCGCCCCCGCAAAGACTGCGCTGGTCTGCGGCATCATCGCCACGGTCATCAGTGCCGCATGGCTGATCTACATGACCGTGGATTTCATTATCATTTGGAACAATCCCGCCTTCTGGGAGGAATTTTACAAGACCTACGAGGAAGCAATGCAGCAATACCCCGTTCAATAACGAAAAGCCCCCTTACAGCGACCTGCGATAAAGCAGGCTCGCCGAACGATGTTTGCCCTTGCGGGCAAATGATGTCGGCTTCGCCGAATGATGTAGCCTTCGGCAATGATGTTGTGCCTTCGGCACAGTGGGCAAACAGCACATCATTGCGACCTACCGGGAGCAACATCATTACGAACGAAGTGAGTAACATCATTTTTGCGTAAGCAAAAACATCACTCTTTTACGCCCGAAAACAAAATACAGTATAACACACGCTGCCTTGCGGGGCAAGGTTATGTGCAAAAGGGACGAGAAAATCTCGTCCCTTTTGTGCTTTTGATATATAAAGCTGCTTTACGGTAGGTGTCCTTATACAGGGGGCTTTTCGTTATCCTCGGCTATCCCTTTCGCAAAAAACGCCTTTGCAAGAAGCGCCAGCAACGGGCAGAGCAAAATGCCCGCCACCCCGAACAGACGGAAGGCCACATAAATGCAGACCAGCATCAGTATCGGATGCAATCCAAGGCTTTTGCCCACCAGATGCGGCTCGGCAACCTGTCGCACGATCGTGATAACAGCATACAAAACAAGCAGCCAGATGCCACGCGCCACGTTGCCCGTGAGCAGCGAAAGGAGCGCATACGGTATGAGAACCGTCCCCACACCGAGCACGGGAAGAATGTCCAGAATCGCGGTAAGCAAAGCCAGCAAAAAGGGGTAACGGACCGAGAGCAGCAGAAAGCCGACGGTCAGCTCTGCGAGCGTGAGCAGGAACAGCAGCAGATAGGCGCGCAAATAGCGGCGAAATGCGCCCGATGCGCGGCTTTGCCATTCGGGAAAGCGTACGCGCCATTTTTCGGGCAGGATCCGATAAATTACCCCCTTAACGGTATCGAATTCGACCGAAAAATAAAAGCACGAGATCACCGTAACGAGAACGAACAGCAAAATCGAGGGCAAGCGCCGCAGCAGCCCTGTCACAAAGCCCCCCACCCCCTCGGACAGTCGCGCGATCAGGTCGCGCATGCGCTCGGCAAAGAAGGCCGACGGATCACCGATCCAACTCGATAGAAGCTCTGCCTGCGACAGGCGCTCCAAAAAGGGAAAGCGCGCGGCAAGCCCCCGAAAAAACGCAAGGATGCGCGCGATCTCCCCCTCGGGATTTTGCAGATCCTCTGCCAGAAACAAAATCAGATTCTGCATTTCCAACAGCAAGCGGCTGGTGAGCCAATAGGCAAGGCATCCGAGCAGTCCAAGCGAGTGAAGCGTGCACAGTGCCGAGCACAGGCGCAGGGGTGTGCGCGTGACGGCGCTGATGCGCCGCGCCAGCGGCCTTGTAAGAAGTGCCAGCACGAACGCGAGCAGAAACGGCAAAAAAAGCGAGAGTGCATAGTGCCCCAGCATCCAGAGCGCAAGCACGACGCCCGCCACCGTCACCGTCACGCACGCCCAGTGCTTCCAATCGACTTTTTTCATACCGTTCCCTGCCTTTTTGTTTTTTTCTACCAAATAGTATGCCCATGCAAGGGCGAAAAATGCTACGCAAAAAGATCTGTAACGGGATTGACAAACGCGAGGCAAAATGGTAAGATAAGAATACTAAAACGATTGGAGAACCCTATGAAACGCATTTTGATCCTTTTCCTTGCACTTTTGCTGCTCCCCTTCTCGCTCCTTGCGTGCAAGGACGAGGAAGCACCGCCCGCCACCGTCGGCGACCCCA
>JAFQUG010000223.1 GCA_017408625.1 Clostridia bacterium
GCCCCATCTCATCAGGCAGCCCCTTCCTCCCCGTTGACGCTTCGCTACGGGGGCCCTCCTTCCCCTGTGGGGACGGCTTTTTTCGCATTTCAACAGTTTTGCACTTTGCTGCGGGAGCAAGCCCCCGCCCTACGTGCTTTCTTATTTCGCATTCTTCTTGCATTCCCCGAAAATCTATGCTATAATAAAGAAAAACGACAGGCGGTGACCGTATGGAACAGAAATTTTTTGACAAATACGATCTGATCATCGGGGAGGGGCGCGAGACCCCGTTTATGAAAAAATACGGCATTCATCAGGATGGCACCACGCCCATGTGCCGCGACACGGACGGCACGCTTTGGGCCATGAGCGGGCAAGCGCACGGCGGACACATCAGCGTATTTTCGGGCACGTGCCTTGACGACATGGTGGAGCGTTGGCCGATCGAGCTGAATTTCTCGCTCGGTCATGCTGATTATGCCTTCAGTGGCATCCGCTACCCCGAGGGCATTCCCGCTCGCGGCAGCATCTGGCCGTTCGGGCTTTATATCTGCCCGGGTACGCACCGCTTTTTCTGCTGGTTCCACAACGAGACCGGCTGGGCAGGCCGCGGCACGGCATACGACGCCTACGGCCCCTGTCAGACGCCCAAGCACGACACCGACTTCCGACACGTGGGTCTGATGCACTCGGACGACGAGGGAAAGACCTGGACCTTTGACCGCTGGGTATTGACAGGTCACGAGGTAGCCTTTACCGAGCGTTACAACCCGGGTGCGGGCAACGCACTGGGGCAGACGGGCGATCTGATCCGCTTTGGTTGCGGCGATTTTACGCTGTTCACCACGCCCGAGGACGAGTTTCTCTATCTCTTTTACAACAACATGGCCATCTCGCTGGACGGCAAGGACATGCTGGACGCATGGAAATCCTGCGACGCTTACGTGGCGCGCTGCCGCAAGAGAAGCGACGGCACCATGGGCGATTTTGTCAAATACTACGACGGCGCATTCTGTGAGGCGGGCAACATGGGCAAGGAAAGCCCCGTGGTGCGCGACATGTGGCACGCGCGCGTGGTATGGTGCGAGCCGCTTGGCTGCTATCTCATGACGGGCAAGCCCATCATCAAGGCATGGAAGGGCGAGATCCCCGGTGTGGACTGGCCACACTACGTCATGGCCATTGCGACTTCGGACGACCTTGTGCATTGGTCCGAGCCCGAGGTGGTTTACAAGGACGGCAAGCCGTTTGGCAACCACTACAACGCGCTGTTCCCCGATGATAAGGTCAGTGCACCCAACGTGCTGCCCTCGCTTGAATTTTCGATTCTCAATAACCACAACGGTACAGACGTTACGCGCTACCCTGCGAAGATCGTCAAAAAGGAACGCTGATCATGACACAAAGTATCAAATATTATCTGGGCATTGATGGCGGAGGCACCAAAACCGAATTTTGCCTTACCGACGAAAACGGCACGCATCTCTGCTCTGCTCTGCTGGGGGCATCCAATCCCAACGATATCGGCCTTGACGCGACCTGCGCGCTGCTGAGCGAGGGCATTGACAAGGTCACCGACGGCTACGACCGCGCGGATATCTCTGCCTTTGCGGGCATTGCCGGCGCGGCGACGGGCGACCATGCATCACGCATCAAGGCGCATCTTGACACACTCGGCTTTGCCAAGGCCGATGCGGCAAGCGACGTGCGCTCCTGCTTGGCTGCCTGCTTGGGTGACCATGACGGTGTTGCGGTCATTATGGGCACAGGCTCTGTGGCATACGCGCAGTGCGGCGGGCAGCTTTTGCGCGCAGGCGGCTACGGCTATCTGCTCGGCGATGCGGGCAGCGGCTTTGCCTTGGGGCAAGGTGCGATATTGGCTGCACTGCAGGCTGAGGATGGCAGCGGTGCGCCTACGCTGTTACGTGATATGGTAGCGGACGCGTGCGGCAAGAGCCATGTGCTTGACGCACTTTCCGATTTCTATCGTGGCGGGAAAGCCGAGATCGCACGCTATGCCCCGCTGATCTTTGACGCGCACGAAAAGGGGGACGCGGTGGCGACCGAAATTTTGGTGCGCAATATCCTTGCCATTGCAAATCTGATCCGTGCAATCGGTGCACGCATGGGAAAGGACCACGTACGCGCGGTGCTTTGCGGCGGATTGACTGCAAAGAGCGAGGTCATTCTGCCTCTTTTGCGTGATGCTCTGGCAAGCGACGCGCGGGAATATTCCCTGTCGGTCTCCGAGGCAGCACCCGTGCAAGGGGCGCTCTATTTGGCGGGCAAACTTTGATTGGCATAAGGCTCACCTGTGCAGGTGAGCCTTGTTCAATGGTATTTCTTCGGAAAACATTTCTGAAGGCATAATTCCAAAGCAATGATAAATTCTGATCAGAATTGTTGCGCCCAAACGATCGGGAATGCGCCCCTTCTCTATTTGCGAAAGGCTGTGAACACCAATATGCAATGCTTTTGCGAAGGCTCTCTGCGTCATGCCCATGTGTTTTCTTAATTTCAACATATTATGACAAAAAATCTGTTTTTCGTTCATTTCGCCCTCCATTTGATAACACTATGATAACACTTTGATACTGGTTTGTCAAGTCATTTTGGTATAAAATGTTATCATAATGATATTATTATGATTGCGGGGTGTTATTATGGCAACCAATAAAATTCAAACAGGCATCAGATTTGATTTTGATCTGTTAGACAAAATCACCTACATTGCAAAGCAAAACAAAAGATCCTTCAATGCGCAAATGGAATATCTTGCAGAGCAATGCGTTAAGGAATATGAAAAGGAAAACGGTCCTATTCCCACAGATAAGAATTGATCATAAAGCAAAAGACCTGCCGCGGCAGGTCTTTTTTGCAGGCTCTGTATTCGTAGGGGAGGATATCATCCTCCCGCACGATAAGGATTTATGTTTGTGATATCCCGAACACGTTCCATCCTCATCGCGTGCGGGAGGATGATATTACTTGTAATATTCCTCCCCTACGGTGTATATGGGTCAAATTGTTTACGTGAGCAAACCGTTTCCGTTCTTTTTGAATTTCACCCGTAGGGGCGAACTGCATTCGCCCACCTTATCCGTTGGGATCCTACGTGAGAAAATCCTCTCCGTTCTTTTTGAGCAAGGAGCTGCAAAAAGAACCAAAAACAGCGTAGGAAAAGTTTCGCCTCTGCGGAGGCGACCAAGGGCTCTGCCCTTGGAGCCCGCAAACTTTTGTAAAAGTTTGATCAAAACTTTCATTCTGTGAGATTGATCCGAATTGATTACAGCAATGTGAAATGGTTTTTCCTGCAATCCAGCACGCCCTCGCGCCTGAGCTTCCCGATCTCGGCCGAAAGACCGCTGCGGTCTACCTCTA
>JAFQUG010000224.1 GCA_017408625.1 Clostridia bacterium
GTTTGGGTAGCGCGTTCCTCCCAGCTCCAGAAGTGATAGGAGCGCATGGTTTGCTCATCAAAAAGGTCGTCCTGCTGGCCAACGTAGCCGGTCACCCAACGCACGGTAAAGCGATCGTCCGTCCACTCGGGATCAGCCCCGTAGAAGTTGGGGGTAGCACCGTAGCACATCAAGAGCGGCTTGCCGTCGTAATTGAAGTAGAGATCGGGGTATTTTGCTACGTAATCGCGATATATCTGATCCACCTTTTTCTGGTGATTGCCGTTTTCCAAATTTTCGGGCATGGAGTGTCCGGGGCCTGCAAAGATGCAGATCTTGGGTGCGCCCTCAATCTTTGACCATACCTCGAACAGCACGTCGGTCGCCTCCTCGATCATGCGGAAGGTGGGCAAGGAGTCGCGTTGCTTGACGGGATCATAGCAGGTGTTGTTTGTCCAGTCCACAAAGATGAAATCGATCCCTGCGTCGCGCAGCAAAATCGCGTGCTTATAGATCACGTCGCGGTCGTCGGAGTTATACGGCCCATCCAGCGGGAGATCCCACGTGTTCTTGCCCCAGCCGGGAAGAACGTCGCAATGCCAGGTGGTATAGGCAATGCCGACCTTACGCTGATCTGCAGGTGTCTTTTCATAGAGCCCTGTGCCAATGGGAAGGACGGAGTTGAATCTGTTTTGCATGGTGCTTCCTCCTTATGATTCTGTTTCTTGAGTTTGGATCTGACCTTTGAATTTTTTGATCTGTTCGCACAGCAGATCGTAGTAGAAGGTGCCGTGAACGACGGAGGGTTCCAGGTCCTTGGAGATCTCGGGTGAGGGCTGCTCACCCGTTGTCCACTCATTCCAGGAGATGAGAATGACCATACCTGCGCCCAAGTCGTTTGCGCGCTGGAATTGCTTTTTGAGCGTCATGCCGTTCTCTCGTCCGTATGCGGGGATGTAGTTTTCGTCACCCTCGGAGCCCTGCCCGCGGCTGGCCGCGGTGCAGGTCACGCATTCCACACGACCGTCCAGAACGGAATAAGGCTGCAGACCGCGCTCCTCCCAGCTCCACCACTGGTTGCGGGTTGCCATGGTTCTGTCGTTATAAAGCCCGCTCTGCTGACCGACGTAGCCGGTTGCCCAACGGATGGTGAAGCGGTCATCCGTCCACTTGGGGCGGTTGCCATACTGGTTGGGCGTTGCGCCGTAGCACATGAGCAGGGGCTTGCCCTCGTAGTGGAAATAGAGGTCGGGGTACTTTTCTACGTAATCGCGATAAATCTGATCCACCTTTTTCTGATGATTTCCGTTATTGACGCTTTCAATGCCCGAGTGGCCGGGGCCTGCAAAAATGCAGATTTTGGGTGCGCCCTCAATGTCTGACCAGATTTCAAATACCAGATCGGTGGCTTCCTCGATCATGCGGAAATCTGCACGGGACTCTCGCATGGTTTCGGGATCGTAGCCGGTGTTATTGGTCCAGTCGATAAAGATGAAATCCACGCCTGCGTCACGCAAAAGCTCTGCGTGCTTGGCGATCATTTCGCGGTTGTCTGAATAATAATTGCCGTAAAGAGGGGTATCCCATGTATTCTTGCCCCAGGTGATGATCTTGGTGCACAGCCAAGTGGAATACGCAATGCCGACCAAGCGATCCTCGTAGGGGGTAGCTTCATATTTTCCGACGCCCGTTTGCTCGATCTCTACGTCATCGTAATTATATATGACGTCGGTATAAAGCTGATAGCGATCCGCCATAGCTTGCTTGCGCGCGTCTGTCAGCGCCTCGGTTGAGGTGCTGATATAAACCGAGCTGTCGGAAGGAGTGACGGTGTAGCCCATCCAACGCGCCAGATAATCAAGTGCAATCAGAATCGTGCCGCCGCGCGAGGTCGTGGTGGGGCAGTTGTAGAGCGTGCCGTTATAGTCCACCTTGTCAGAGCCGACCGTAAAGACCAGCGTTGCGTGATCGCGGGTCAGAGTCGCCTTGGTGCTGTCCTCGGAGAGAGTGCACGTAAATCCAAAGAGGGTAGCGGCTGCTTTGGCATCCAGCAGCGTCATGCCCTCGCAGGACGTGATGGGATATTGCGTTTTGATCTGTGTTTTATCGCAGAGCAGGTAGGAGTATCCATGCCTGAGCTCGGTCACCGTATCATTCGGTGCGTAAGGAGTCACGCTGCCTGTCTCAAGGCTGATGGATTTTGTGGTGGAGTTTGCAAAGTGAGACATGGTGCGAACGTAGCCGAGCATATCTCCGTGGGCGATGCGCTCAAGATCGGGGGTGCGGGCAACCTCTGCTCCCTCGGCGGTATAGACAATCAGGCATTCCGACTCCACGACCGCTTTCGCAACGAGCTGATCGTTGACCAGGCATTCGATGGTCGTGCCGTCATCCTTTATGGTCACGTCCAATCCGTCCTTGGCATTGAAATCAAAATCGTTGCGAACAAGCTGGGTAAAGCCGTTTTTGACGTGTGCGTAGACGGCACTTTCGGAGAAGGTGAACCACAAGCCGCTGTCAATGTAAAGGTGGTCGGAGCGAGTGACGCGGCAGCCGAACATGATGGAACGTACGTTGTTCTCACTTCCGCGATTGGTGATAAAGGTCTTGGCGGTGTAGGCTTCTTTGAGCGTATGCGCAAATCCAACGCTGTTCCAGCCTTCCTCGGTCAGCGAAAGGCCGCCCTTGTCCACCGTATAGTCCTTATTCGAGGTAAAGACCAGCGCGTTGTTGCTTTTCAGCTTGCCGTACGTGTAGTCTGCAAAATTGAAATGAAGGCTGGTGCGCAGATCCACTCCCGGGAGCGCAGCCGAAAGACCGATATCTTCGTATTCAGGGACCTCAATATCCAAAGGAGGCTCGGGCTCTGTCTCGGATTCCGTGGTCTGCTCGTCTGAGGATTCGGTATTGTTTGTCTCGGGAGAGGTCGTGACGACTGTGTCAGACGGGGGTTCGGTGCTGTCCGGATTGCAGGCAGCAAGGGGCAAAAGCATCAGCATTGCCAGTATACAGCAGAGTAATTTTGTTTTCATGCTTGCGTACGCTCAAAGGCTTTGAGCAACCTCCTGATAGATTGATGGGTGAACGGTATAAGTCTATAATTATATCATACTATCAGATCCGCTGTCTGTCAAGAGAAGATGGTTGACAAAACCGGTGAAAAGGGAAGATAGGGACGTCGGATGGGGGAGGTGCTGACTCAACGGGAACATGTGTGCCCGGGAGAATCGACGTTGACCTTGACAATGATCCCGGATTGTGCTATACTGCCTTTAACGTCAAGTAAGAATCGCGGAGGTGCGTATGTTCTATCTGTATATTCCTTTTCACGGTGAGGAGAGTCGTTTGCCACAAGCGTTTGATGGCATGGAGGATGCCCAAAAAGCGGCGGAGGACAAGCGCGTGTACGGCTATGCCGTTTGCGACGAGGACGGTAATTTTGTCTGGTCGCCCGCAGGCTCTGCGGTGGCCTCTCACATTCTGTATCACGCCAAGGACGTGGCCGATTATATGCGCGAGCATGGGTACAAATACGGCGATGCCAACCAAAATCCCGCGCTTGATAAATATTCCGAAGTCCCTGAGAAGATCGTGTCCTGCGACCGCTTTTGCGGCTGGGTGCTTTACGAGGCGGGATATACCGAGCATCAGCCGTCCCGCAAGGGATTGCCGCTGTATTTTTCTCCCAATTTAGAGGAATTTTTGATCGCGAGCGGCTTTATCCGCATTGATGATGCAGCCGAGGTGCGCCCGGGCGACCTGATCTTTGAGGGGGATTCCCACCACATGCCGCCCGCGCTGCCCGAGCCGTATCGCGGTTATCCGCGCCATGTGTTTATCAACGCAGGCCCTGCCGAGGATGGGCTGTTCTACCGCTATGATTCGGGCTCGGATCAAAAAATTCAGTCGGTGCAGCCTATGATCGAGCGACTTTCCAAGCCCGAGCAGGGCAGATATTTCCGCTTTGCCTATCGTGCACCCGAGAGACATTGAGATCATGGGGCATGATGTCCTCTTTGCACTGAAAAGTAAAAGAAACCGCCACACCCAACGGAGTGTGGCGGTATATTTTTGCTTATGGACTCAATACTCGTAAACGGATCCGCACTGCACCGTGGCAAAGTACAGGTAGTCGTTGCCGCTCGGGATGCGCGAACGCAGCAGTGCCCATTGGCTCTCGTCGCCCTCGTAGAGGACATTTTCCAGATCGCTGCAGCTGTCAAATGCACAATCGCCGATATTGAGCAGTGCTGCGGGCAGCTTGATGCTCTGCATGCTGTAGCAGCTGTCAAATGCGTACGAAACGATCACGCGACAATCCTCGTGCACCTCTGCCTCGGTGGCCTCCCAGCCCTCGGTGTACATCAGAACGAGGTAGGGATTTTGCTCGTTGCCAAGGTAGTAGCCGATGTCGTGAACGGTGTAAAGCAGCTCGTAGCAGTCGTCAAACGCGTACGAGGATACGTAAACGATCCCGTTTGGAATATAGACGTCGGAGAGAAGATTACAGGACGCAAACGCGGAGGAACCGATGTAGGTCGTGCCCTCGGGCAGGGTCAGCGTTACAAGACTGTCGCAATCTCCGAATGCACTGTCGCGGATGATCTTTAGCTGTGCGGGCAGCGTCAGATCGGTCAGTGCGTAGCAGCCGTAGAAAGCGTACTCGCCGATTTCGGTTACACCGTCGGGAATGGTGACAGAGGTCAAAGATTCGCACTGCTCAAAGGCGTTGTTGCCAATGACCGTCACGCTGCTGGGAATGGTGATCTGCGTCAGCGCGGTGCATCTGTAGAACGTAGACTCACCGATCGAGACGATGCCCTCGGGGAGCACGATCTCTTCAAGAGCTACGCAGTGAGAAAAGGCGTTGCTGCCAATATAGCTTACGCTTGAGGGGATGGTGACCGACTCAAGCTTGGTGCAGTAGGAAAAGGCGTAGCTGCCGATTGAGACGATTCCCTCGGGGATCTCAATGCTCTTAAGATAAGAATGGCTTTCAAAGGCATTGCCGCCAATGACCTTGCAATCTTCATGAACAGTAAAGGAGGACTGATAGCCGTCCACGTTCATGAGCACCAGGAAGGGATTTTGCTCGTTCCCGAGATAATAGCCGTTCTGCAGCTTGGTGTAGAGCAGCTTACCGTTCTCGCCAAACGCGCTGTCCTGTACGATCTCAATGCCATCGGGAAGAGAAACGGTCTCCAGCTTGGAGCAGCGTGCAAACGCTCTGTAGCCAATGCTCTTGACGGTCTCGGGAAGAGTTATGCTGACAAGCGAGGAGCAGGATTCAAACACTCTGTCGCCAATGTGCGTAAGAGATGCACCGAAATGCAGCTCGGTCAGCGAAGAGCAGCCGTAGAATGCACTCTCGCAAATCTCGGATACGCTGTCGGGAATATTCAGGGTTTGCAGGGAGTCACAACGGTAGAATGCATTGCTGCCAATGGTTGTCACGTTTTGGCCGAGCGTCAGCTCGGTAAGGCTGTCGCAGGATGAAAAGGCGTGATCGGCGATGATGCGGCAATCTTGGTGCACGGTGGCAGCGGTAATATCCGAATCAATCGCCTGGATCAGCACCAGATAGGGGTTTTCCTCGGAGCCCAGATAGTAACAGCCCTCGTATTCGTTAAAAAGAACGCTGCTGTCCACAAAAACGGAGCTGCTCATATAGATAATAGTGGAGGGAAGGGTGACGTCGGTCAGTGCATCGCAGGACATGAATGCCTCGTATTCGATTTGACGCACGCCCTGCGCGAGAGTGACGCTTGACAGTGCACCGCAGCCCCAGAAGGCACTCTCTCCAACGGTCTGTACGCTGCCCGGGATCTTGACCGCGGTCAGCGTGTCGTCGTAGGAAAAGGCATAACGGTCAATAGCGATTACGGTATAAGAGTCAATGACCGAGGGGATGACGATCTCTGCATCGGTGCAGCTGCCGCGGCCTGTGACCGTGCAGGTGACTCCGTCGGGATTGATGGTGTAAGCAAGGCCCTGCGAGCCGATTGCCGGAAGGATTTCGGTTGCAAGCACCTCTTTGCATATGCTGCAGATCTGCTGCTGCTCTCCGTCCTCGTGGGAGGTGGGCTGCTTGACGACGATCCAATTGTCCGCAGGAGTGTGTCCGGTTGCCGCAACGGGCTCTTGCGCCAAGAGAACGTCGTTACATACCGAGCAGTGCTTTCCTTCGGTCAAGCCGTCCTCTGTGCAGGTGGGGGCAACAGCTTGGTCGATGACCTCTGTGTGTGCACCTGTCGCGGTTGTCTGTGTTTCTTTTTCACCGCAGGAGCATGTGCGCTCTTGCTCACCGGCTTCAAGGCAGGTGGCCGGTTTGGTTACGGTCCATTCGCCAAAGACGTGCGTATGCTGATCCGGTTGGGTTTCCGCATCGGTTTGGTCGGGTTGGGTTTCCGCATCGGTTTGGTCGGGCTTGGGATCGTTGTTGCCGTTTGCTTGCGTTTCTGCAGTCGTGCTGTCGGATTCCTGTTCGCTTCCGTCGCTATCGCAGGCGGTCAGGAGCAGAGTGCATAGCAGCATGGCAAGGCAGAGAAGCAGCATGATCTTAGTTGTCTGTTTCATGATGAGTCTCCTTTTTGCAGTAGCTTGATAGGATGCATGCGGTGGGAGACGCTGCGCGTCACCAACGCCTGCTTGCACGGACTATCTTTGCTGTCATTATAGCACGTTTGATCGGATTTGTAAAGCATTGAAGCAAAAAAGTGCGCGTATGTAATGCTTGCTTGATGATCCTGAAACATAGAATTTTGCATGTTAAGACGGATCAGCCTTCAAAAATATTAACAAACAATAGAAAAAGTGCGAGAAAATTAACAGATAAAATCAAAATTTGTGAAAGGAGCGCGAAGGGAAGCACAGCTATTGGGGGTCCTTCTGCACAAAATCACAAAATGATCAAAATTATTACAAAAAATGCGCAAGGCTTGTTGACAAATATTTTTGTTTAATATATAATATATATGTGTATATAATTTTGTGTTGATTTTTGACATTCGGAATGTCATGCATGGAGGAACCGATGGTTTTTATCAGTTATAAAAGTGAAGAGTATGATATCGCAAGACGGCTGCGATTGATGCTTGAGGATCATTATTATTCGTGCTGGATGGCACCGGAATCTATTCCCGGTGGCAGTAACTACATGCACGAGATCCCCAAGGCAATCCGTAAGTGCGATCTTTTTTTGCTGATCGTTTCGGAAACCTCGCAGCAGTCTCAGTGGGTTCAGAAGGAAATTGACCGTGCCGTGAAGTTCAACAAGCAGATCATTCCTTTTCACGTGGATGACTCTGAACTGATCGACGCGATAGATTTTGTCATTTCCAATGCACAGCGTATCGAGGCGTATCACAACTTCGACGAAGCTTGTGAGGAGCTGCTTGAGGCGGTCCGTCGCGCACATCCTCCCGTCAAGGGACCCGACGGCCAGACTGCAGCGCAAGCCCCCAAGACCGAGAAGAAGCCTACTGAGGATGCGTCTGCCCCCGCAGGCGTCAATCCTGCATTGCTTGCTGCATTGGCAGCCGGAAATTCCAATCTGCCCCCCGATGTGCTGATGCAGCTTCTGGATAAGCTACCCCCCGAATACGTAGCGCAAATGATCCCCGGATACAACGCGCAAAATGCTGCAAAGCCCGCAGAGCCCGCGCCTATCCCCGAGCCCGAGCTGATCATGGATGTCCAGACCTGGGACGAGGATCCCTTTGCATTCCTGGACGGCGATCAAGGCATTTCCGCGCAAACCTGGGATGAGGATCCCTTTGCGATCACTGAGATTGAAGAGCTGCCCCCGGAGCCGGCTCCCGAGCCCAAGCCCGAGCCCGTAGCTCCCGCAGAGCAGCCCAAGCCTGCTCCCGAGATCCCGGCGGAGCCCGCGCCTGCGCCTGCCCCCA
>JAFQUG010000225.1 GCA_017408625.1 Clostridia bacterium
GGCTGACGTCCTCGGCAGCCCGAGCAGGCACAAAGAACGTATTATATTGTTATATTGCGAAAAGATTTGTTTATGTATGACGGGCTGTCGAGGACGTCAGCCCCTACGGATGGACGGTTTACATTTCCTTTGCCGATCACATATCGAATGTGACTTCTGCAGGCGGCGTGTCAGAAATCTGCGCAGATCCCGCTGCGCGCTTACGCGCTTGCGGTTATGCTTCGTTTCATTTCGCAGCTCGCTGCGAAATATCCACTTCGCAAAACTTCGACTACGCAAAAATCCCAATCAAGATCCTTCGCAGCGCAGCCCGCTCCCTGTCATTCTCGAGCGAAGCGAAGAATCTTGGGAGCGGGCTGCTTGCTCGAGGATGACGGATTGGGATTTTTGCTCCGCTCAGGATGACACTCGGGGGACGCTTCAAGGTGCTTTGAACAAATATTGCTTTTGGTATGCAAAACGGCGGCCTTTCGGTCGCCGTGATTCGTATTACGCCAGCACCGATTGCTTGAATGCTGCGTATTCCTCGTCTTCACCGAAGAATGCGTCAAACGTAGGCAAAAATTTTTCGGGGTGAACGCCGGGAAGGATGCATTCCTCCATCAGATCCTCGTCGAGGATGGCCGAGAAGTACAGGGGATTTCTTGCACGCACGTGGAAATCCTCGCTCTTGGCAACCTCGTTGACCTGATTTGCCACGACAAAGAACTGCTTGAGTGCGGCAAGGCACTTTTGCTTGTTGCCCAGCTTCATGTAGGCTTTTGCTTCATTTGAATAAGCCGTGATCTTATATGCTGCGTAAAAGTCGGGGCAGCCCAGATCAAAGACAGAGAGCAGGGCTTGGTTTGCCTTGATAAACGCGAGAGCCTTGTCGGTTTGTCCTTGCTCGGTATAGCCGAAGAGAGCCGAACTCACATGCCCTGCGGCGAGAATTTTTCGCGTCTTATGCCAAATCTCGCCTCGCAAGATGCGTATCTTGCTTCGACTCGCTTTGACAAAATCCATCAAAAAATTCAACGCCGGAGGGTGCTGTGCAGTTTTGCGCGAGCAAATATTTCGCAGATGCAAAGAGAAAATGCGAAGCAATATAAGATATTGCGAGTATTTTATCTGCAGCAGGTGCACATATTTGCCGCTCAAAACCGTGTGAGTTCGGCTCTCTTCGGCTATAGTTGTACGACATCTTTTACAGCACGTGACTCATGGTCCAGTACATTTTCCAAAGCGCATACTGTGCATACTGCTCCTGCTCAGCATAGCTTTTCTTACCGCCCAGCATGCCAACCATGCCGAGAACGCGTCTGTCGTAGCACTCTGCGCTCATTTTCTCAATGCACGCCTGCGCCTTTTCGTACTGCGCGGTCTCGTTGTAAATGCGCGTCAGCATGTTGAGCGCGTCATCCACCTGTTCTTGGTCTCCGCAGGTATCCACCACCTCGGTGCAGACCTTGATCGCCTTTTCCACAGCCTTGGCGCGCTCGTCCGCGTCCTCGGAGAAGCGATTGACCATGGAAAGGGAAAAGGCAAGATAGATTTTGAGCTCGGGGCTGTTGGGATAGCGCGAAAGCCCCTCGCTGATAATCTCAATTTCCTTATAGGTGTCCATGCTGTCGTCGGCCGCTTGGATGATCTTTTTGACCTCTTCGGCATAACTGTTGTTGTGATAGCCAAACAGGCGATCGATCGAAACGCCAAAGTATTCGGCAATGACGGGGAACAGGCTGACGTCGGGCGCACATACGTCGTTTTCCCATTTGGAAACCGCCTGCTCCGAAACGCCGATCTTTTCGGCAAGCTGTGCCTGCGTGACCTTTTTGGCCTTGCGCAGAGCGTAAATGTTACTTCCGATACTCATATTTTTTCCTCATTTCAATGTTGTTTCGTGATCACGATACCATTATAGCATGCGCCTGCATTTCTTGCAACATATCGTATGGCTTGTTTTTGAAAATAAAAATCAACCCCGGGTTGGATTTGGACTTGGAAAAAAAACGGCGGCCAAAAGTCGGGTTCTCATAAGGAAGTTTGATTATGGTACGTAGGTTTGCTACGCTGTAAACAAATCATTATCGCCGACAGAAAATCTGCCGGCGATTGTTTTGTTCTGTTCGATAAATTGGAATTTGTTACATACTGATGATCTCTCTTATTTTTTGAGCATAATCGTTGCCGTGGTTTATGGAAAATTCGCCGTGATACAATTTTGGCAAAACTTGTAGTGTACTTTTTGGCAAGGCGTTGTGAATATCCACGGCTGATTTTCTTA
>JAFQUG010000022.1 GCA_017408625.1 Clostridia bacterium
AGCTTGGTCTCGGGGTACAGTCTCTTGACGGCCTGCGCCAGAATATGAGAGGCGGTATGACGGAACACGTGCTTGCCGTCCTCCTGTGCAAAGCTGAGCAGCTCGACGTTTGCGTCGTCCTCGATCAAAGTGGTCAGTGCGCAAACCGTGCCGTTGACCTTGGCCGCGATAATGCTGCGGTCGATCAGCTCGGCTTCTCTTGCAGCGTCATATACCGTCATAGCGGACGGATATTCGCAAATCTTGGATCCGAAATTGATTTTCATGATGATTTTCTCCTTTATGTGATTGAAATTGTTTATAAAAAATAACCCCGATACAGCACATGCTGTATCGGGGTGCAGATAACAAAATCCGCACGGTTCCACCCGAACGTTTCACTCGTTTGGTATGTAATTGTGCAGCGCAAGTGGTACCCGATCTGCGTGCACCGCGTCTTCTCACCATCCGACGCTCTCTTGGGATGCAGCTTGCAAAAAGGACATGTCTTACGCCAAGCCTGTCAATAGGTCTTTCTGTTCAAGGCAGAGCGAGGGTTGACGATCTCGCGCCATTCCAGATCTCCGCGATCCAGTGCCATGATCAGTACCTCGGCAGTTGCGATATTGGTAGCAACCGGCACGTTGTTCTGATCGCACATACGCATCAGCTCGTTTTCGATCTCGCCGGTGCCTCTGCCCGGACGCGTATCTCTGAAGTACAGGAGCATATCGATCTCATTATAAGCCACACGCGAAGTGATCTGCTGTTCGCCGCCCTGCTCTCCCGCAAGCAGCTTTTCGATTTTCAAGCCGGTCGCTTCGGAAATGTACTTGGCGGTAATGCTGGTTGCGCACAGATTGTGCTTACTGAGCACGCCGCAGTAAGCGATACAAAACTGTGTCATCAGTTCTTTTTTCATGTCGCTTGCAATGATAGCTATCTCCATAGTGTCTCCCTTCCGTATTCAGATCAAACTTTCCATAATTTGCATAGCTCTTTATGAAATCCAATCAAACTTCACATCATTATAACACGATTTTGCACTTTTTGTCAATGATATATGCGAAATATTTTCTAAAAAATTGCATCTTTTGTGAAAAAAGCGGCTATGCAAAGCGCAAATTATGTGGTATAATGATAACAACAATGATAAAGTGAGGTATTCCCCATGATCAATCAAATGAACGAATTGCTGAGCAAATATGACCCCGCGGGAGCTGCTGCCATTGAAGCAGAGCTGACCAGAGAAAAGGACGGCATTGAGCTGATCGCCTCCGAAAACGTGGTTTCCCTGCCCGTTTTGCTGGCAGCAGGCAGCATTGCCACCAACAAATATGCCGAGGGCTACAGCGGCAAGCGTTATTACGGCGGTTGCCAGTGCATCGACGTGCTGGAGGATCTGGCATGCGAGAGAGCAAAGCAGCTGTTCGGCGCAAAATTTGCCAATGTGCAGCCCCACAGCGGCTCGCAGGCAAATACCGCAGTGTACGTTGCCCTGCTCAATGCAGGAGATACGGTCATGGGCATGAGCCTTGCCGAGGGCGGACACCTGACCCACGGCAGCCCTGTCAACCTCTCGGGCAAATATTATAACTTTGTTCCCTACGGCGTAGGTGCAGACGGACTGATCGACTACGACGCGCTCGAGGCGCAGGCTAAGGTGGTGCGTCCCCGCATGATCGTGGCAGGCGCATCTGCATATCCCCGTGCCATTGATTTTGCACGCATGGCAGACATCGCGCACAGCATCGGCGCATACCTCATGGTAGACATGGCGCACATCGCAGGCCTTGTAGCCGCAGGCGAGCATATGTCCCCCATTCCTTACGCAGACGTGGTCACCACTACTACGCATAAGACTCTGCGCGGCCCTCGCGTCGGTATGATCCTTTGCAACGACGAAAATATTGCCAAGGCAGTCAATAAGGCCATCTTCCCCGGCATCCAGGGCGGCCCCTTGATGCACATCATTGCCGCAAAGGCTGTTTGCTTCGGCGAAGCACTGACCCCCGCATTCAAGGAATATCAGCACAACGTGGTGCTCAACGCAAAGGCCATGGCAAATGCACTTCTCGCAGAAGGCTTTGACCTTGTCACGGGTGGCACGGATAACCACCTGATGCTGGTTGACCTGCGCCCCATGCACATCACGGGCAAGGAAATGGAGCACAGACTTGACGAGGTGCATATCACGGTCAACAAGAATGCGATCCCCAACGACCCCGAAAAGCCCTTTGTCACCTCGGGCATCCGCGTAGGCACACCCGCCGCCACCACCAGAGGTCTTGGCGAGGCCGACATGGTCACGCTGGCAAAGTGCATGCGTCTGACCGCGCAGGAGTTCGACACCAAGGCAGACGAGGTCCGCGCCATGGTCGCTGAGCTTTGCAAGAAATATCCGCTTTACGAATAACCGAATACCGCCCTGCAGATATATTTGCAGGGCGCATGTCATAATACAGGTATGAATTTGTCAAAACAAGCCAATACTACCCTTTGAAACTACACAACGGAGGTACCAATATATGATGACAAAACCTCAGATCATTCGCTGCGGGGCGCGCGAGATCTTAGACTCCCGCGGCAACCCAACCGTAGAAGCGACCGTGGTGCTGGCGGACGGCACGGTGGGCGTGGCAAGTGTGCCAAGCGGCGCGTCGACCGGTATTTACGAGGCACACGAGCTGCGCGACAAGGATCAAGGCCGCTATGGCGGCAAGGGCGTTTCGCAGGCGGTCGGAAACGTTTGTAAGATCATTTCCCCTGCGCTTGTGGGCACGTACGCGTCGGATCAATCCGACGTGGACAAGCAGCTGCGCGAGCTGGACGGCACGGATAATTTTTCAAATCTCGGCGCAAACGCAGCCCTTGCGGTCTCCTTGGCAAGTGCCAGAGCGGCTGCAAGCTGGTATCGCATTCCCCTTTACCGCTGGCTGGGCGGCATTGACGCGCACAGGCTGCCCGTTCCCATGATGAACGTGCTCAACGGCGGTGCGCACGCGCACAACAACGTGGAAATTCAGGAATTTATGATCGTGCCCGTGGGCGCGGACTCCTATTCCGAGGGCCTGCGCATCGGCTGCGAGATATATCACCGTCTGGGTGAAATTCTCTCGCACGAGGGGCTTGGCAGCGGTGTGGGCGACGAGGGCGGCTACGCGCCTGACCTTGCCTCGGACGAGCAGGCGCTGGAATATATCTGTCACGCCATTGAGAAGTGCGGATACGACACCGATACCGTCAAAATCTCGCTGGATGCGGCGGCCTCCGAGTGGTACCGCGAGAGCGAGGACGCCTACGTGATGCCCAAGCGCAGCAAATACCGCAGCCGCGACGAGCTGATCTCCTACTGGTCGGCCCTGGCCGCCAAGTACCCCCTGCTCTCCTTGGAGGACGGCCTCGACCAGCGCGATTTCGCAGGCTGGGCGGCACTTTCGCGCACGCTCGGCAGCGATTGCATGACTGTGGGCGACGACTTGTTCGTCACCAACCAATCGCGACTTTTGCAGGGCATCTCTCAAAAGAGCGCGGGCGCAATACTGATCAAGCCCAATCAGATCGGCACGCTGACAGACACGCTGCAGGTCATTCACACAGCGGCGGGCGCAGGCATGTCCTATATCATTTCGCACCGCTCGGGCGAGACCGAGGACACCACCATAGCCGACCTTGCCGTGGCCACCAACGCGCCCTTTATCAAGTCGGGTGCTCCCTGCCGCGCAGAGCGCACCGCCAAATACAACCGCCTTTTGCGCATTGAA
>JAFQUG010000226.1 GCA_017408625.1 Clostridia bacterium
AGGGTTATTCTAAAAACATTTGATGCTTTTTTATATTTCAAAATTTTATCCACTATACTTTCCCTTCTTTGTTCATCCATGAAATTCTTATTTGTCGTTCTGCTTTATCGCCAGTTTCGCCTTTGTATTACAAAGGCATCGGGCAAAGCCCATACCCCTGGAGTTGCGCGTATACTAAGACTCCCTCCGGGAGGGAGCTGTCAGCGAAGCTGACTGAGGGAGAGCGCGTTACAATAAAGTTAGTACAAAACTAAAGTCACGCAGGCTCCTTCCGTCACGCTCCGCGTGGCACCTTCCTCCCGGAGGAAGGCTTTTTGTTAGTTTCATTATAACACAAATCGGCAGAGGAAACAATACCTCTGCCGATATTTATATGTGTATCCGTAGGGGAGACCTGCGGTCTCCCGCGGGCGAACACAGTTCGCCCCTACGGTATTTTAGATTAGACTTCCTTATGAGAAATGCCCGAAGGGCAGCCCTTTTCATTTTTCCTCTTGTTGGGGAGGAATATTTGCAAGCAAATTTATCCTCCCGCACGAAAGCGGTTTATGGTCGCGCACCCAAACGCAGATCCATCATCATCGCGGGCGGGAGGAGAACATTTCCCCCGTTATGCGTCAATCTTCGTCCCTTTGCTCCTGCACCTTTTGCTTAACCCAGGAGAGGGCTTCACAGTACTCAGGCATATCTCTGACGCTGTCAAACCACGCCCATCTGGGATTCTCCAAGAGGTCACAGATGTACACGGCATTATAGCGAGACAGATTTACCATAGCAAACAGCTTATGTCTTTCGCCCTTGCTGTCAATGGCATAATTCCAATCCTTGCTTACCTTCAAGTCCGAAAACAGCTTTCCGCCAACGCTGAGATATGTCTCGGGGAGTGCATGAGCCTCTTGATACATGGCAATCGCCTCTCGGAAATTCTTCCATCCTTGCTCACCCTCACCGCAGCCAAACAAGCAGGCAGACATGACCAACTGCTTGTAGGCATAAAACATCTTCCAACCGTCAGGTACGACACCGCCGCCCAAGGAGCGAATCATGTCCAAAACCTCGCGGTGGAACTGCACCTTCCCTTGAGGTCCTAACTGATCGGGGTAACGACGATCCAACTGATCCGCCATGCTCTCAAACATTTCCAGTCCCTGTTGTACGTGCACATGCTCCCAATCACCATGTGCCATAGCGCGCGCAACCAAGCAGTAGCGTCGGCTCCATCCCGAGTAAGGCGTCATGCTCAGCCAGGATTGCAGATCCTTTTCTTCACAAATGGAAACCATGATCTGAATGGTAGCGTTACGATAGCGCGTTTCCAATAGTCTTGGCACCAGCTTCTCGACCAGCGGCATGTATTTGCGAAGCTTTGTCTCATCAGCCGCAGCGTAATCCTTGATATCCTGCACCAATACGTAGGCATACTCGTCGTTTTCGGGATATTTGCAGCAATACTCCCGGATAAATTCAATGCGCTTCGCGCCGTCCGATATACTGTCGAGTGTTGGATAGAACGCCTCGTGCTCCTCTTGCTTTAATTTTGTATCGTTGGAAAGCAGGCTGTCCACGCTCACACCGA
The DNA here is from genome assembly GCA_017408625.1 of Clostridia bacterium. Next base: position 1,577 of record JAFQUG010000226.1, read on the forward strand.
AATAATTGGCAATCGAGGGCAAAAGCTCTAAGTCGGGGTAACAAATGCCAATCTCCCAACGCGAGACAGACTGTCCCGACACACCCAGTACGTCGGCAAGAGCCTCCTGTGTAATTTCCTTTTGCTTACGCAGTTTTTTGAGATTTTCCGAAAAATTCAATTTCATCAAGATCATTCACCTTTCAAAATAAATTTGAAGTGGACTCTTCGAGTATAGTATAGCAAACGGAAAAGCAAAATGCAATATCACGCTGATTGAGAGTCAGTGTCAAAATTGGTGATTTTTTCGCAAAAACGGCGGGACTTCCCCGCCGTTTTCTCATTTTCAAATCCTCACGCCTGTCTGCGCGTAGACCTCGTCCAAAAACAATTCCTGCAATCTTTGCGCCAATTCCCTGTCCTTGCCGCCGACCGTGATGCCGTCGATCTCGGACACGTACAAAACATTCTTGGTCGTGCTGCACAGAATGATCTCGTCTGCCTGCATGACCTCGTCCACCGTAAACTCGCGCACTTCAACCCCGATGCCGTTTTGGTCGCAAAGGTTGTGAACGACCTTTCGCGTAATACCGGGCAATACCAAATGATCCAGCGGCGGCATGACTACCGCGCCGTCCTTGATCATGAGAATACTGCTGTGCGCGGCCTCAGTCACGCGGCCACCTCTGTGCCAGAGCACCTCGTCAGCCCCCGCGCGCGTCGCTTTTTCGGACGCAAACACGTTGGGTAACAGATTGGTAGTCTTGATATGGCAGTACTCATAGCGCAGATCCTGCATGCTGATCAGCTTGACTACCTTATCCTTGGGCGTCAGCGCGATCGGCTTTGCAAACATGATCAGATTGGGCATGGCCCCTTCGGGATACTCGTGCTTGCGGGGTGCTGCACCGCGCGTCACCTGTAAATACAGCATGTGCGCGTCACCCTCGGATGCGGCAAGCAAGCGGTCAATTTCGCCCATCAGCTGCTCGCGCGGCATGGAAAACGCAATATCGGTCAGCGCGCAGCTGTTATACAGTCTGTCCAGGTGCAAATCCATGGCAAACGGCTTGCCGCCAAGCACCAGCACGGCGTCATACACCGCGTCACCGAAAAACACGGATCTGTCGGAAAGCGGGATCATCATCTCGTCCCAGTTCCCGATCTGCCCGTTTATATATGCCTTGGTCGCCATCTCGCACCTCCCCAAAGGATCTTACAGGAGTATATTGTACCACGCGAAAAGCCTTGTGTCAAGGGGTTTTGTGTTCGCCTGCGAACAACCAACCCATATCCTCATCAAACGCTGCCCTACAACAGCTTTATATGGTATACGACGGATGCTCCGGTGCTTTTTTATCCAACACCCAGGGCAGATCGATGCCAAAATCGAGCTGAAGAATGGGCGCGTCAAATTCCTTTTCCACTCTGTTGCATTCGTCGCTGAACCATAAAATCACGCCCTTGGCCACCTCGTATGCATCCTCTGACCTCAACGTGACCAACTGACCACCCACCACGCGGGTCAATTCCTTTCCCTTGACCAACTTGCCGCGCACGTGGCAGGTGCAGTCATAATGCCAGCTGCCGTCGCGATTTTGATGGCACGCAGCACTTTCCGTAATGCGTTCAAGGTCAACTCCCAGAGCCTCAAACATGCCCTTTACCTGCAAGGGCGCGTGCGTGACAGCCTTTTGGTAATTTGCGCACCAATCGCACGTACACCGCTTGGACACGGGCTTCAGTGTCTTGTAGATCTCGCGCGTTCTTTCCACGTCCACGTCAATGACATAGTCGCCAAAGGTAAAGCGCGTCGCGCGACGGGCAAAGCTGTCATCGTCAATTTTCTTTTGCAAAATATACTGTCGCATGCCGTGATATTTTTGCCCTTGGTGCTCATGATCGGCGGTAAAATCGCGGATCACCACAAATCCCGCCTGCAGATACATATTCAGAATGGCTTCAAAATGCTCTTTTTCGGGGTAGATCGGCCCTTCGGTCAGATATACCTCGGCATGGGTAAATCCCCTTCTTTGGGCATCCTTCAGCGCATGCTGCAAAAGCCTTTCCCCCATGCAACTGTCCACAAATGCGGGAGCTACCAGCATATCCACAATGGCAAGGATCTTGCTACCCTCGGGGGCGGTGGGCACGGCACGCTGCTCCTCATCAATCCCAAGCGCGAAATAACTGTCCTTCTCCTTGCAGTTAAGATAGGCAAGAATGTCGTTTCCCGCATAAGCGCAATAGCCTTTCATGATGCCCTCATTGATCAGCCTTTCGACCAGCGCGCGGTAATAGGCATGCATCTGCGCGTCAAAATAGCCGCGGAATCGGAAATTCTTGACCACGTTCATATAGTCGATCTCAAAATCGTACTCGGTGCTGTAATTGTTCCAGGTCGGGCCGCAGGCATACCTTTTGCAAAACGCAAAATACGCTTGCCACTCGTGTCTGCAAAGCTGATGGTAGGTGATCTGCTCGTCCACGATGCGCTTTTTCAACTCCCTGGTGGCAGGATCTTCCAAAAGATGCATGTGCGAATCAAAAAACCAATACATCTGCCAATGTGATCTGACTTCGTTGGTCAAAAGATTCAGCAGCGGCGCATGACAGGGCGTGATACCACGCTTGAGCCCATCGTACTGCCCTGCCAGCTCGTAAGCCTTGGTCAGCGCAGCCACAAAGCCCTCGGTGTCCCCAGCATCGCGGCACAATTCTGCCTTTTTTGCATATGCAAGCGCATAACCGTTATCCGTTTCATAGAGAATATCCTCGCCAAATACCGTCTCGGAAATGACGCGATACGCCTCCAAGGACTCAAGCGTATTGTACTTCAAAAGCAACCCGCACAGCTTTTGCGTCTGCTCGCGGATCTCCCTTTGCTGCTGCCGCAATTTGTCCTCACCCGTCATCACCGCAAGCTGATTTTCGGGTGTTTTGAGCCTTCTTGCCAGCACATCCGCCTCGTCCATGCGCCCGCGTGCGCGGTATGCGCGCACAAGCATGGTGGTATAGGATTCATGCTCGGGGTACTTGGCGTGCAGATATTCAAAATGCTGAATGGCATGATCCAGATAATAGAAGTTGTTCGGGCGATCCTTGACGTCGCGCTCACCGAGAAACAGCTCGTCGCAGGCGCGGCGGTACAGGAAGGTCTCGTCGTCTGGATATTCCTCCAACGCCTCCAAGGCCACCAGCAAGGTCAGCTCCTCGCCAAACGGCAGGTTTGCCTGAAACTTTTGCTCCAGCTCCTGCCTGCGGCTGCCGCCCAGCAGCTCGTTGACGCCAATGCCCAACGCCTTGGACAGCGGCAGCAGCAAGCCGATATCGGGCAGGCTTTGCCCGGTCTCCCACTTGGAAACGGCTTGCGCGGAAACGCCCAACACCTGCGCCAGCGCCTCCTGCGTCATTCCCTTTTGCTTGCGTCCGCGGCGGATACTCTCCCCAAACGCACTTGCATTCAACTGATTTTCGGACATATACGCCTCCTTGATCGGTTTCTGTTTTCATTATAGCATAAGGCTTTTTGAATTGCAATAGAAATGTGGGATATGCGTATTCAACTAACAGTTGTTATTGCTTGCCAATGTAAAGACTCCTCTGATGCAAAAAAAGAACCGCTCCAAGCGCGCCTTAAGCGCACCTGAAGCAGCCCATATCATATTTCTTTCAAAAATCATTCGGGAATGACGTAGTCTCCGATGTCGATCACGACCTTGGGATAGTCCTCGAGAGCATCGGCAGCCCAAGCCACGGCCGCGTCGAAATCCTCTTCCAAAACCGCTATGACCACGTCGCCCGTTCTGTCACTCACGCACCATTCAGTTACCCGATATCCAAGCGCAATCATCTTGTCTACCGTTTGATCGGCATACGCCTGCAGATCAGACATCGAATACTCGCCATAATGATACACCACCACGTTTTTATACAGGTCAAGCACAAGAGATATTTCGCTCATCTCCTGATCGGTGGGTGCTACCAGTCTGACGTGCAGCCGATTGTTTTCAATATAGCATCCGCCATAATACGCGGGATAATCCGGCACGTAACCTTGACTCAAGAAATACCTTGTCAGCGCATCGCTCGCCTTGACCGCCTGCTCCTGGTTCTTTATCAACGAATTCAGATCGACGTACCTGAGCTCATAAGCGTTCTTATGCGGCATATACGACACGTTGACAAACAGGGTTTGTACTATTTCCCTGCTCTCGGTTTCCAAAATGCTGATTGTGATATCCGTGGGCTCTTCAAACCATCCAGTAACCGAAAAGGAGCTTTCCCCCTCAAATCCCTGCGCATATACGTTATAAGCCACCATCACGTGCTCGTCTGTTCCTTCTACGATCTTGCCGTTATACGAAACAGAGAGCTCGTATTTTGCAAACAACGTCTCGTTGCTCTCTATAGCGCAGGACGGACGCACCTTGAAATGAAATAACGGCATATTCACGCCAAATATATTGCCCTGATTGTTCTGCCCGACCGAAGAACTCAGAACGTTCAAAACTCTGTTTTCCGCTCCCAACTCGGTCAACTCTCCGTTCTCGGCATATGCCGTGATCACAAAGCCTGATACGATATCATCATTTGGCGAATCTTCGGAAAACAGTCCTCCAAGCAGCACGCTCCCACTAATCACCAAGCAAGCGCAAGCAGCAACCGTCAGCCATTTGACCCAAGCGTTCTTTTTTCGATCCGCCTTTTCGGGAGCGGCAAATTGCACCTCTTCAGCGGGGGCAGCCTTTTCAATCAGTGCAGGATCAAGACTGCCCAGGCTTTCATAAATATTTTTGTTCGTCATACTTCAAAGCCCTCCTTTTTCAAAAACTCTTTCAGCTTTTTTCTTGTGCGGAGCAAGAGGACGGTGACCGCGCTTTCCTTCATATGAAGATCCTGTGCGATCTCGGATATGGAACACGAGTACCAATACCTACGCACAAATACGATTTGCGCCTTGTCGGAAAGCGACCAAACAAACTTGTTCAAGGCATCCTTCAAAGCTACGCTCTCTCCTATATCCTCTCCGCTATCCCCCGAGGGAATGCACTCGGCAAGCTCGTCCAGCACAAGCGCCACCCGACCGCCGCGCTTTTGCGCGTGGTTCTGCTCGTAGCGGTCAAGTGAAAGCTGACGGCTGATCATTCCGACGTGGGATTTGAGCGAATCGGGGAGTTTCGGCGGAATGGTGTTCCACACCTTGAGCAGCACATCGTTGACGATCTCCTTTGCATCTTGTTCGTTTTCAAGAATGCGATATGCAATTGCATAGCAGTAGTGTCCGTATTTCTTTTCAGTCTCACAAACGGCCAATTCCGAGCGTGCAAAAAGCAGCTCCAAAATCTGCTTATCCTCCATATCTCTCACCCCTTTCATACGTTTTTGAAGGCCCTTCACCTATAAGAACGGAAAAATCCCCGTGCATACTACACGTCAAGCTGGATTTTTTCAATCAAAAGCGCATCCGTCAAGAAGAGCTCTTGGCGAATGCGCCCTTAATTTACTCTGCGGAGTTGCTTTCCACCCAGATCGGCGAGGTCCAGCCATATCTGCCGTCGGCAAGCTCGACGCGCAGATAGAAATAGTCGGTCGCGTTTTCCTGCTTGTAATCCAAGATCAGCTCGGACGCAGCAGAGAGCGCCACGTAATTGCGGCAATTCTTGACCAGCGTCACACGCTTTACCGGCACGTCGGCCTTGACGCGATAGAAAATATGCAAGTCACGGCTGTCGGGACGGGCAATGATCTCACCCATATAGTGGCCGTTGATGCGGAAATCGATCTCCATGCGGCCGCACATCTCACCACTCGCCTCGCCCATCATAAAGGCATACGTGCGCTTAGCACGCAGAGCCTCAAAAATAGCGGCGGGAGTATTCTCGGTCGCCCAAACACCGGTCACACCGGGATATTTTTGCGGATATGGCAACGCGTCATCCACGCGGCCATTCATGCCGCTGTGGTCGTCCGAGCCGCCGATGACGCCCATTTTCGCGCCCTTGCGTAAGGCGTCCTGCCAAAAGCCGCCCTCGCAGCACGCATATGTCGCACCCGCGGGATTACCCATATACTCAGCCGCGTCGCCGCGCGAAATGACCTCAATAAAGGGCGTGTGCAGCTCGGTGGGCAGCGCTAAAAAATCTGCGTTAGAGGTAAAGGAATAGGTATCGTGCGGGCAGGTGATCACGTCGTCGCGCACCAGCAGTGCACGCAGCTCCTCCTCGGTGATCTCACCGTCGCGCACGCCACGCACCATTTCTGCGTCCGCATCGCAAAAATACAGCACCAAATTGTTATAAAACGGGTACGAATCGCGCTCGTAGCCAAGCAGCGTGGAAAACTTGCCCGGCTCGCAGTATTCACGAGCTTTTGCGCGGATCAGATCCCACTTGGAAGGGCACCCTTCCCACAGCGCGGGTCTGCCCACGCCACCATGGTCGTGGTCGGTCAGCACCGCGAAATCAAGCCTCGCCAGGTCGCGGATATTGCGAAAATACGTATCAATATCGGGTCTGCCGTCCGAGAGATTGGTGTGCCCGTGCATCTCGCCCACCAAGGGAATCAGCTCAGGGGCGGGCGGATCAAGACTGCGCCACGCGGCATCCAGATCCGCGCCGGTAGCGTCCGCCTTGCAGTACACCGCGTCGGTAAACGCCCTTGATCGGTTGGGCGTGTCATATCTCTTGGCCAAATATTTATCAGGGTGGTTCATATCAGCCTCCTATATGCGAATCCAGCCAGGCGCGCAGCTTGTCGGCGTCACCGTCAAATACGTATCCCGCCATGCCCAGTCGCATGGCCGCCTGCACGTTGTCTTCGCGGTCGTCCACAAATACGGTCTGGGCAGGATCAAGCGAAAATTTCTCGCAAATATGCAAAAAAATATCGGTATGCGGCTTTGTCATTCCGCACTCGGCCGAGAAAACACAGCCGTCAAGCAGCGCAAGAATGGGAATTTCATGCGCGTGAGAAGCAAAATACTTTGAAATATTGGAAAGCAGGTAAACGGGCGCACCGTAGGTGCTTTTGACGTGCTCAATCACCTCGCGCATGCCCTCCACCTCGGGAATATTGTAGATCCAGTTGTAGTAAATGCTCTCCACCGCTTCGCCAAGCCGCGCAGGCACGCGGGTCTTGATGTCCGCGACAACCTCGGCATCGGTGATCGTGCCGGCATCCAGCCTATCCCAATACTTGCGGTCAAAGACGATATGCGCCAGCAGCGCAGCCTCCACGGGGTCGGATACGTACTTCCCCACCATATAAGACGGCTCAAAGTGCACAAGCACCTGGCCGAAATCAAAAATCACGTATTTCATGTCTCTTTTCTCCACTCAGGAAATTCATCAATACAACGGCAGTGCGCCCGTCAATTCGTCAGCCACATCGGCAGGCAGCGGCTCGAGTGCCAGGCAGGTTTTGGTAGGCTGACCGTGAAATTCTGTCATGCCCGCGTCTGTAATCACGGCTGCGATGATCCCGCGCTCCTCTGCTTTCTTGGCAATCTCCAAGAGCGCATCCTCACCGTCCACGTATACGCACACCTTTGCACAACCGTACGAAAACCAATCGGTCAGCGGCGTGCTTGCCTTGTCACTCTGCTTCAGAGCAAGTCCGTCCGCAGTCATTTCGAAGTCGTTCATACGCCCTTCCTTGCATATTGCCATCAGTACGGCATCAATGCAAGCATGTCCCGCCTGTGCAGCGATCTTCCCCTTGCGCATTTTGAGATCCCGACGCATCACAATCATCATTTTGGACTTATACATGACAAACTCCTTACTCTGCAGCATTTATGATTCTATTATATCATAAAATCAGAGTTTTTCAATATGTTTCAGACAAGTCGCAGGTTTAAGTCCATCGGATTGAGGGAAAGATACACGATGTCTTTTTTGCGCCGTAAATAGAGTCTTATCGGTGCAAGGACAGGCGGAGGTGGCAAAAATAAATATCCCCCCGGATAATGAACTGCCCCAATTTGTGCGGGCAGTTCACTATGGCGGGGTTTTCTTTTTTCAAAAATTGCCCGAGGCGATGCCTCGGGCAAAATGATCAATCCCTGATTTTATGCGCTTCTCTTGCGCTTGATAAGGAA
>JAFQUG010000023.1 GCA_017408625.1 Clostridia bacterium
ACCGGGGATGGCGTAGATCAGCGGCTCAATGATGATCTTGCAGATGCAAACGATCTGCAAAACCGTTTTGATCTTGCCGAGCATGTTGGCTGCAATGACCTTACCGTCGCTTTCCACGACCAGCAAACGAAGGCCTGTTACGGCAAGCTCACGGAAGATGACTGCCACGGTTGCCCAGATGAACAGGGGGCGGATTGCTTGATAGTCGGATTTATACAGGATCATGAGCATTGCGCCAATGACCATCAGCTTGTCTGCAAGCGGATCCATGAATTTGCCGAAATTGGTGACCAGGTTGTATTTACGCGCGATATTCCCGTCCAAAAAGTCGGTGACGGATGCGATGATAAACAGTACCACGCCTGCAATATTGCACGCGACGTGCACAGGGGCGGATACCGCAAACAGCTCCGGAATGGCCATAGCAACCATGAAAAAGGGCACCATGATCAGACGCAGCAGCGTCAGCTTGTTGGGAAGATTCATTTTCATCATAACCTCCATGCCGCCAAGGGCGGCTTGATTTTATTTTTGCACGGCCTCGCCAAACAGGTCGTAGTCGATGACGTCGGAAATCTGCACGTCCACGTAAGAGCCGGGCGCGGGGCGGTAGTGCGCACGGAAATAGACCTTGCCGTCAATGTCGGGCGCATCCGCATCGCTTCTGCCGTAGCAGGTCTCGCTGACGGGGTCATAGTCCTCGCAAAGCACGCGAATCACGCTGCCGATCTTTTGCTCGTTGAGCTCTGCACCGATCAGCATCTGCTCCTTCATGATGATGTCGTATCTGTCCTGCTTGATCTGCTCGTCGATCTGATCCGGGAAGTCGTAAGCAGGGGTGTCCTCCTCGCGGGAGTAGGTAAAGACGCCCAGGCGGTCAAATCTCGCCTCCTTGACAAATTCGCACAGTTCAATAAAGTCCTGCTCAGTCTCACCGGGGAAGCCCACGATAAAGGTGGTGCGCAGGGTCATACCGGGGATCTCGCGCAATCTGCGGATCGCGTCCTTGATCATGGCGCTGTCTCCGTGGCGGTTCATGCTCTTGAGCATATGGTCGCTGATGTGCTGGATGGGCATATCGATGTACTTGATGATGCGGTCGTTGTCGCGGATCTCGGCAACCAGCGCGTCGGTGATCTTGTCGGGGTAGCAGTATAAGAGGCGCAGGCGCACCGACTTGGTCGCGTCGGTAATGGCGCGCAGCAGCTTGTCTAAACGGTATTCGCCGTAAAGGTCAAGACCGTAGCGGGTGATGTCCTGCGCAATGATCGAGATCTCTCGCGCACCCAGCTGCTCCAGCTGCACAGCCTCTTCCACCAGCTCCTCGATGGGGCGGGAGCGGAACTTGCCGCGAATGCCGGGGATGGCACAGTACGCGCAGCGGTTGTCGCAGCCCTCACCGATCTTGAGGTAGGTAGCGTATTCGGGTGTGGTCAGCACGCGGTCGCCGCCAAGAGCAACGGTGTTTTTATCCTCTTTGGAGAAGTATTTCTGCGGGATCTTTGCGGTGACGGCCTTGATGGCGTCCACGATGTTGTGGATCGAGCCAACGCCAAGCACGGCGTCCACCTCGGGCATCTCCTCGATGATCTGCTCGCCGTAACGCTCGGCAAGACAGCCCGTGACGATAATAGCCTTCAGGTCGCGATGCTCCTTGAGCCATGCAACGTCCAGGATGTTGTCAATGGCTTCCTTTTTCGCGCTTTCGATAAAGGCGCAGGTGTTGACGATGATGACGTCCGCCTCAATGTCCTCGGGCGTGATCTCGTATCCCGCTTCTGCCACGTGATGCAGCATGACCTCGGTATCCAGCTGATTTTTGCAGCAGCCGAGAGAAATAAAACCGATTTTCATATATAAAACCTCGTTCTCGTAGTTTACCACCTTACATTATAGCATATACACAGGGGATTGTCAAGGAAAATGCGGAATGCGGAATGAAAAACGCATGTAGGCGGTGGCTTGCCCCCGCCCTACGTATATTCGGCATTTCGCATTTTGCATTTCGCAAATTTCATTGACTTATGCAAAGAAACATGATAAAATGTAAGGTAGCAAATTATCGTTCCGGAGGACCCCATGGCACTTATCAAACCCAACCGACTGATCGGCGACCGCGCGTTTTACAAAACACTGATCATGGTCGCGCTCCCCATCATGCTGCAAAACGGCATTACCGAATTTGTCTCGCTTCTTGATAATATTATGATCGGCCATACCGGCCCCGAGCAGTACAATGCAGTGGTCATTGTCAACCAGCTCGTGTTTGTGTATATGGTGTGTGTGTTCGGTGCACTTGCGGGCGCGGGCATCTTTTCCGCACAATTCCACGGAAACCGCGACGACGAGGGCGTGCGCAATTCCTTCCGCTTCAAGCTGTATGCGGCAGGGAGCGTGGTGCTGATCGGCGCGCTGATCTTTGGCTTTGGCGGACGGCAGCTGATCTCTCTGTACCTGCACGACGTGGACGACGGCACCGATCTTGCGCTGATCACCGAGTACGGTTTGAAATACCTGTATATCATTATGAGCTGCATGATCCCGCACGCGCTGAGCATGGTGTACGCATCCACGCTGCGCGAGACGGGCAAGACTATCCCGCCCATGATCGCGGGCAGCGTTGCACTGCTCGTCAATCTGCTCGGCAACTATCTGCTCATCTTTGGCCATCTGGGCTTTCCCGAGCTGGGCGTGCAGGGCGCGGCAATTGCGACCGCTGCCGCAAGATTTGTGGAATTCGGCATTTTGTTTGTATATACGCACGGAAACAAAAAGAAAAATCCCTTCGCCAAGGGGCTTTACCGCACGCTGCTTGTGCCGCGTGCGCTGATCGGGCAAATTACGGTCAAGGGTCTGCCGCTGCTGTTTAACGAGGTGCTGTGGTCCAGCGGCATGGCGGTGCTGGCACAGTGCTATTCGGTGCGCGGCACGGTTGCCGTGGGTGCTTACGGCATCACCAGCACCATGAGCAATATGTTCGGTATTGCCATGATGGCGCTTGGCAACGCGGTGGCTATTATCGTGGGCCAGAAGCTGGGCGCGGGCGAGATCGAACAGGCCAAGATTGCCGATTCCCGCCTGATCTTTACATCCACTGCCGCCTGTGCGGTCATTGGCGGTGTCATGGCGCTCACAGCCCCGCTGTTCCCGCAAATGTTCTCCGAGGTTTCGGAAGAATCCCGCGTGCTGGCAGTGCACATGATCCGCATCGCAGGTCTGATGCTGCCCTGTAACGCCTTTGCACATTCGACCTATTTTACGCTGCGCTCGGGCGGACGATCACTCTTCGTCTTTGCCTTTGACAGCGGCTTTATGTGGCTGATCTGCGTGCCGGTGGCATTCATTCTCGGCCATCTGACCTCGATTCCTCTTGTGCCCATGTACGCCATCGTGCTCTCGCTGGAGCTGATCAAGTGCATTCTCGGCTTCTTCTTTGTCAAGTCGGGCTTCTGGGCAAAAAATCTGATCAAGGCGGGTTGATGATATGAAGCATCTGACTTATACAACCGATCTTTGCGTGGTGGGCGGCGGCCTTTCGGGGCTGTGCTGTGCCGTTGCGGCTGCAAGACACGGCGCAAAGGTGATCTTAGTGCAGGACAGACCTGTGCTTGGCGGCAACGCGTCCAGCGAGATCCGCATGTGGGTGTGCGGTGCAAACGGCGACGGCAACCGTGAGAGCGGCATTGTCGAGGAGCTGATGCTGGAGAATTATTATCAGAACCCGGGGCTGAAATTCACGCTTTGGGATAGCGTATTGTACGGGACGGCCATGGCAGAGGAGAATCTGACTCTGCTTCTAAATACCACATGTTTGGATGCCGTCATGCAAGGGGATCGCATCGTGTCGATCAAGGCGTGGCAGTCAAATGCCGAGACCTTCCACGAGATCAAGGCCACGTATTTTGCCGACTGCTCGGGTGACTCGATCCTTGCTCCCTTGAGCGGGGCGGAGCACACGTACGGACGCGAGGCAAAAAGTCAGTACGACGAGCGCATTCCACCCGACGTGGCAGACAGGAAGACCATGGGCATGAGCTGCCTGTTTCAGATCCGCGAGACCGATCATCCGGTCAAATTCACCCCGCCCGCATGGGCGTACAGTTATCCGACCGACGCCGATCTGCCACACAAATCGCATACCATAGAAAGCAACTTCTGGTGGATCGAGGTGGGCGGCGAATGGGATTGCATACACGATACCGACCGCTGCCGTGACGAGCTGCTCAAGATCTGTTACGGCGTGTGGGATCACATGAAAAATCACGGCGACCACGGCGTGGAGAACTGGGAGATAGAATGGATCGGCTTTTTGCCCGGCAAGCGCGAGAGCCGCAGGTATATCGGCAAGTACGTAGTCACGCAGAACGACGTGGAGGCCGAGGGGCGCTTTGACGACATGGTGGCTTACGCGGGCTGGACTATGGACGACCATTTCCCGGCAGGCTTTTACTATACCGAGGGGCATCCCACCATTCACCATCCCGCACCTACGCCTTGGGGACTGCCGCTGCGTTGCATGATCTCTAAGAATATTGAAAATTTAGTGTTCGCGGGCCGCAATATCAGCGTCTCCCACGCAGCACTTTCTTCCTCGCGCGTTATGGCGACCTGTGCGGTGCTGGGGCAGGGCTTGGGCACTGCGGTCGCGCAGGCAATCAAACAGGGCTGCCACATTGAAAACGTAGATATTCCTCGCCTGCAACAGGCCTTGATGGAGGACGACTGCTATCTGCCCTGGCATACAAGAGAGATTCCCGCGCTGACCAAGCGCGCTGCATGCAGCGATGAGGTGGTGCGCAACGGACACGACCGCCTGGAGCAGAACGTGTGGATCGGTGGGGCAGGGGATTGCGTGACCTATACCTTTGCGCACGACGAGCCCGTTCGTGAGATCCGATTGGTGTTTGACAGCAACCTGGATCGCCCGTACGACAATATGCCATGCAATTATCCGCTGGTGCAGCCCAAGTACAAGGTGCCGCACACCCTGATCGACGCATACCGTATCGAGGGTGAGAGCGAGGATGGCGAGAAATTCTGCTTGGAAGTGGGCGAAAATCACCAAAGATTTGTCAAGCACCGCGTGGATTGGCGCGTCAAGACCGTGAGATTCGTACCGCTGACCACCCATGGCTGCGAGCAGTTCAGACTGTTTGCGTTTGATGTCAGATAAAAGAGAGCATGGCGTGAGGGCTGAATCGTCGATGAAAAAAATAAGACAAAAAAGCAGAAGTCATCGGGCTGCGGAAATAGCGGTAAATTTAGAAATGAGCCACCACGTAAGTGGTGGCTTTTCCGCGCTCTGCTCTTGGTGAAAGAGCGTCTGTATGGGAACCCCCACCACCGCAACCGCGTCACTTGTCTCCCTCGTGCCTCGGTCAACGTCGTTCCGCTGCGGTCCCCCTCCCGCAGCGGGGAGGCTCGTTTACGCGTCTTTTTTGTCTGTTTGTCCGCTTTGGGGCGGCTTTTGCCATCCGTTTTGTTCGAATTTTGGGTTTGGATGTCCAAAACAAAGCCTCCCCGCTGCGGGAGGGGGACCGCAGCGGAGCGAGTTTCAAAGCATTTTGCTTTGAAACGAGAGAAGCGATTGCGGTGGTGGGGGTTACCGTCTCGCCGCTCTTTCGCCACTGTATATAAATAAAACAGCAGGAATCTGCTCAAAATCGAACAAATTCCTGCTATTTTCCCGCTAATTGATCAGCCCGATCGGCGTGGCTGTTTTTTATCCGGATTTTGCATTCTTTTTTACCTCTTTCTCTTGCGCATGCCAAGATAGTGTGCTATAATGAAGATAATTATTTTATCAAACTAAAATCCTTTCACATCAAGGAGGGGTACGTATCATGAAAACGGTTGTCAAGATCGGCACGTCCACGCTGGCACACGCCACGGGCAGACTCAATATCAAGCGTATCGAGCAGCTTTGCAAGGTACTCTCCGATCTCAAAAATGCTGGGCATGAGATCATTTTGGTCTCGTCGGGCGCGATCGGCATGGGTGTGGGCAAGCTGGGGCTTCCCGCGCGTCCGCGCGACACAGCAGGCAAGCAGGCCGCGGCTGCCGTGGGCCAGTGCGAGCTGATGTATACTTACGACAAGCTTTTTGCAGAATATAACCACACCGTAGCGCAGATTTTGCTGACTGCGGAGGATCTGCGCCATGCGGATCGTCACCAAAACTTTGAGAACACCATGAGTCGTCTTTTGGAGCTTTCGGTGCTGCCCATCATCAACGAAAACGACACGGTGGCCACCGAGGAGATTGAGATCGGTGACAACGATACGCTGGCAGCCATTGTGGCCGAGAGCACGCATGCCGATTTGCTGGTGCTTCTTTCCGACATTGACGGCCTTTATACTGCAGACCCCCACAAGAACGCTGACGCACAGCTGATCTCGGACGTTTATGAGCTGGACGAGCGTATCCTCGCACTGGGCGGCAGCGCGGGCTCCTCTCTCGGCACGGGCGGCATGGTCACCAAGCTGCGCGCGGCGCAAATCGCAACCGGCGCGGGCTGTGACATGGTGATCGCCAACGGAAGCGACCCCGAATCGCTTTACGATATCCTTGACGGCAAGGCCGTGGGCACGCGCTTCCACGCAAAAGGAGAATAAGGCATGAGAACAACACAAGAAATTTTAGTCACCGCCAAAAGCGCGGTGACCCAAATCAGAAATTATACACCCGAGCAGATCGACGCGGCACTGACCGCCATGGCAGGCGCGCTTGTCTCTGACACCGACGCCATTCTCGCTGCCAACCAAAAGGACGTAGAGGCCGCACGTGGCCGCATCTCGGACGTGATGTTAGACAGACTGCGCCTGGATGCCGCGCGCATCCGCGGCATGGCCAACGGCATTCTGGACGTGGTCGCTCTCCCCTCCCCCCTCGGCCGCGAGCTCGCCTCTTTTGAGCGACCCAACGGTATGGTGGTGCGCAAGATCTCCTCGGCTATGGGCGTGATCGCCATCATTTACGAAAGCCGCCCCAACGTGACCTCGGACGCCGCCGCCCTTGCCATCAAGGCGGGCAGCGTTTGCGTGCTGCGCCCGGGACGCGACGCGGCTCTGTCCGCAGCCGCCATCGTCTTTGCCCTTCGCAAGGGCCTTGCCGATGCAGGGCTTTGCCCCGATCTTGTCAACCTGGTCGAGGACACCTCGCGCCGGAGCGCGACAGACCTGATGAAGGCCAACGGCTACGTGGATATGCTGATCCCGCGTGGCGGTGCGGGGCTGATCCGCTCCTGCATTGAAAACGCCACCGTTCCCTGCATTCAGACCGGCACGGGCATCTGCCACATTTACGTGGACAAGAGTGCCGACTTTGACAAGGCTCTGAATATTTTAGACAACGCCAAGACCAGCCGCCCCTCGGTTTGCAACGCATGCGAGGTATGCCTGGTACACAAGGATATTGCAGCCGATTTTCTCCCCCTGCTCAAGGCGCGACTGGTGGACGCGCGACGCGATGCGGGCAAGATCCCGGTCGAGCTCAGAGCAGATGCGCGCGCATGCACCATCATTGACGCAATTCCTGCAGGCGAGAACGACTTTGACACCGAATTTTTAGACTATATCTTGGCCGTTGGTATTGTGGACAGCGCGGACGAGGCGATCTCTCACATTGGCGCGCACTCCACGGGACACTCCGAGGCCATCATCGCCACCGACGACGCAGCCATCGACGCATTCGTGCGCGGCGTGGATTCCTCGTCGGTCTACGTCAACGTATCCACCCGCTTTACCGACGGCGGTGAGTTCGGCTTTGGCTGTGAAATGGGCATTTCCACCCAAAAGCTGCACGCGCGCGGCCCGATGGGGCTTTGCGAGCTGACGACTTACAAGTACGTCATTACAGGCGACGGCCAAATCAGATGAGGTGATTGATATGAAACGAATTGGATTTATCGGTGCGGGTAATATGGGTGGCGCGCTGGCGCTTGCCGCGTCACGTACCGATTGCTCGCTCTACGTCAGCGACCCCGACACCCACAAGGCGCAAATGCTTTGCAAAAAAACCGGTGCAACCTTAGCCGACAACGATACGGTTTGCGCGGTTTGCGACCTGATCTATCTGGGCGTCAAGCCGCAGATGCTTGCCGCAGTGGCTACCGAGCTTGCCCCTGTGCTTCAGGGCAGAGAGACCCCATTTTGCCTTGTCAGCATGTGCGCGGGCGTGACGCTGGCAAGACTTGCAGAGCTGTTCCCGGGCGCACCCGTCATCCGCATCATGCCCAACACTCCCGTAGCGGTGGGCGCGGGTATGATTCTCTATTGCTATAACCAATCAGCGACATCCGAGCAGGTGGACACCTTCCTTTACGCCATGCAGCATGCGGGCAAGGTGGATCTGCTCGACGAGGCACTGTTTGATGCAGGCACCTCGGTCTCGGGCTGCGGTCCTGCCTTTGCTTACATGTTTGCCGACGCGCTTGCCAAGGGCGGCGAGGAATGCGGCCTTTCCTACGAGCAGGCCTGTACCTACGCCTCGCAAATGCTGCTGGGCGCGGCACTGATGCTGCAAAATGACGGCAGAACCCCCGACGCGCTGCGCGAGGCCGTTTGCTCCAAGGGCGGCTCAACCATCGAGGGCGTCAAGGTGCTGCAAAATGACAATCTGGAGCAGACCGTGATAGACGCGGTCAGGGCTTCTTTTGAACGTAACAAGCAACTCGGAAAATCATAAATATTCGGAGGATATGACAACATGATCAAGACCGCTCTCATTTCCAGCCTTGAAAAATGCTTTCCCGATCAACAGATAGAGGATTTCAAGCCCCTGTCCGCGCTTTCCGTACTCAATAACGAACGCTTTTCGGTGCAGCTGCTTTTCCGCAGCGAGCCCGACCACGCAGGCCGCGCCATCGTGCGCGTGGACGGCGCACTTACGCCCTTTGCAACCGTTCGCTTTGTCAAGAATATCCGTGTAGACATTCCCACCTTCCCCGGCTGCGACGACGGCAACTATTTGCGCACCGAGCCGGGGCTTTACCCCGATCTGCTGCAGCCTTTGCACTATGGCGGTGCGGTTTCGATCATGAAGGATCAGACCCAGAGCGCATGGGTGGAATTTGACCTGGACGGCTCGGTGGACGCAGGCACGTACCCTTGCGCGATCACATTGGTGGACGGACTTGGCAATGAGGTGGCAAAGGAAAGCTTTGAGGTGAGAGTGATCGGTGCATCCCTGCCCGAGCAGGAGCTGATTTTGACACAATGGTTCCATCCCGACTGCCTTGCCAACTACTACCGCGTGGACGCATGGAGCGAGGAGCACTGGAGAATCGTGGAGAATTTTGCCGCAACGGCAAAGAAAAACGGCATCAATCTGCTGCTGACACCCATCTTTACCCCCGCGCTGGACACCACCGTGGGCGGTGAGCGTACCACGGTGCAGTTGATCGACGTTTGCAAGAACGGTGATACCTATTCCTTCGGCTACGACAAGCTGGACCGCTGGATCGACATGTGCGACCGCATAGGCATCAAGTATTTCGAGATCGCGCACCTGTTTACCCAGTGGGGCGCAGCGCACGCACCCAAGGTCATGGCGACCGTGGACGGCGAATACAAAAAGATCTTCGGTTGGGAGACCGAGGCAGCGGGAAAGGATTACAGCACCTTCCTGCGCACCTTCCTGCCCGATTTTCTGGCACATATGAAAGCACGCGGTGACGATCAGCGTTGCTACTTCCATATCTCGGACGAGCCCAATACCGAGCAGTTAGAGTCGTATAAGGCGGCAAAGGCGGTCGTGGCGGACATTCTGGAGGGCTATCCCATCATGGACGCGCTTTCCAATTTTGAATTCTTCAAGCAAGGCATCGTCCCCCTGCCCATCCCCTCCAACGATCACATCGCACCCTTTATTGAAGCAGAGGTGCCAAACCTTTGGACCTACTATTGCTGCGGCCAATGCGTCAACGTCTCCAACCGCCTGATGGCAATGCCCTCGTGGCGAAACAGATCGATCGGCTATCAGATGTATAAATATGATATCGCGGGCTTTTTGCAGTGGGGATATAACTTCTATAATACCTGCGGCTCTGTTGACCCGATCAACCCGTTCGTGGACGCGTGCGGCGAATATTGGGTGCCGGGCGGAGATACGTATTCGGTTTACCCCGGCCTTGACGGCACGGCATGGGAATCGCTGAGAATCATCGTGTTCCACGAAGCGCTGCAGGACATCCGCGCCATGAAGCTGGCCGAAAAGTATTACGGCAAGGACGCCGTGATTGCGGCAGCCGAGGAGATTTTGGGCGAGATCCGCTTTGACAGATGCGCCACCTGCGCCGACTCCATCCTCGCAATGCGCGAAAAGATCAATGGTATGATCGCGGCAGCGGTCGAGTAATCAACTCAAACGAGCCAAGCTCTTGAAAGTTTTGATCAAACTTTTCCAAAAGTTTGCGGGGACTTGGGGCAGAGCCCCAAGTCGCCTCCGC
>JAFQUG010000227.1 GCA_017408625.1 Clostridia bacterium
GAGGGCAGCGCCCTCGTCGCGCCCGCAGGCGCGAAATATTCTCGGCGTTTCGTTTTTGTGAACTTTTTTCGTTGCGCCGGCGGTGTCAAAGAAAAAAGTGGGTGACGAATTAGGTTACGTGACATTGAGAAGATTCTCTCCGTTCTTTTTTTGAGCAAGTAGCCGCAAAAAAAGAACCAAAAAAACGGCGTTGGATTGGTTTCGCGCCTGCGGGCGCGACCAAGGGCTCTGCCCTTGGAGCCCGGTCGCTTTTTGAAAAAAGCGACGCAAAAACTTTCATCCTGTGAGTGTGATCCGTTCGGGTGACGGCGGGCAAAAACTTTCATCCGTAGCAACCGTATGGTGGCGTTATGCGCCCCAGTACTTTTTATCCAGGCTGCGCAGCTGGATGGCTTCTGCGATATGGACGTCACGGATGATCTCACTGCCGTCCAAGTCCGCAATCGTGCGCGCCACACGCATGACTCTGTCGTATCCTCTTGCCGAAAGCCCCATCGAATCATACGCCATGCGCAACAGCTGCCCCGCGCCCTCGTCGGTCTTGCAATACTTGCGTATGCCCGCAGCATCCAGCTGCGCGTTGCACGTGATCTTGTCGTCTCCCATGCGTGCTCTTGCAAACGCTCTTGCCGCAATGACTCTCTCGCGCACGGTAGCCGAGGTCTCGGCCTTCTCATTACTTGCCGATATCTCGTCATAAGACAAGGACGGCAGCTCGATCTGAATGTCCATTCTGTCAAGCATGGGCCCACTGATACGAGAAATATATCTCTGCACCTCGCCTTCCCTGCACGTGCAAGGTCTTGTGGGATGCCCAAAATAGCCGCAGCGGCAGGGGTTCATTGCACCCACCAGCATAAATGAGCACGGGAAGGTCACGCGTCCGCTGGCACGCGAAATGGTCACGCGGCGATCCTCCAAGGGCTGTCGCAGTGCGTCAGTGACCTGCTTGGGAAACTCGGGGAATTCATCCAAAAACAGCACGCCGTGGTTGGCCAAGGACACCTCACCCGGGCGCGGATTTGCGCCACCGCCCACAAGTGCAACTGCCGACATGGTATGGTGCGGCGCGCGGAAGGGTCTGGTTGAGAGCAGCGAAGTACCGTCGGGCAACGTACCCGTCACCGAGTGCACCTTGGTGGTCTCAATCGCCTCCTCGAAGGTCAGGGGCGGCAAAATGGTGGCAAGTCTCTTGGCAAGCATGCTCTTGCCCGTACCGGGAGGGCCGATCAGCAAAATATTGTGCCCGCCTGCGGCTGCGATCTCCATGGCGCGCTTGGCAAGGGCTTGTCCCTTGACGTCCGAAAAATCAATGCCGTAATCCACGCTCGCGTCGCCCAGCGCATTGTCATCCGGCTTTGTAGGCTGTAATTTCTTTGTTCCGTTGATATGATCGATAAATTCGCGCATACTATGTACACCGTACACCGTAATACCGTGCACGGCGGCTGCCTCGCGCGCGTTCTGCGCCGGTACGTAAAACTCAGCAAAGCCCGCGTCTCTGGCTGCCACGCACATACTCAGCACGCCTCGCACCGCTCTCCATGAGCCCGAGAGCGAGAGCTCACCCACCATACACTTATTTCTCATATCCGCCTCGCGGTTGATCACCCCCGCGCAGCGCAAAATACCGGTCAGGATGGCTACGTCAAACTGCGAGCCCTCCTTCTTCCTGTCGGCAGGGGCGAGATTGACCATAAACGACATGCCCGGAAAGCGGTATCCGCTGTTTTCGCATGCGGTGCGTACACGCTCCTTTGCCTCCTTGACCGCAAGGTCAGGCAAGCCTACAAGCTCGAAATTGGGCATTCTGGGCTGGCCGTCAGCCTCTACCGTAACAATAAAGCCGTCAATGCCGTACAACCCTGCACTAAAGATCTCAGATAACATGTTGCCCCTCCGAATTTTGTCATTACTTAAGTGTAACACTATTTTTTAAAAAAGTCAATATTCGCTTTACAAAACCCGCATAATATGATATAATATGTGCAATCAACTACGATGGAGGTTTTTATGAAAAAAGCCGGTATTCTTCTTCCCCTCTCCTCTCTTCCTTCGCCCTACGGCATTGGTACGATGGGCAAGGAGGCCTATAAATTCATTGATTTTCTCAAGGAAAGCAACCAGGTCATCTGGCAGCTGCTCCCCATTCATCAGACAAGCTACGGCGATTCCCCCTATCAGTCGCCCTCTGCTTTTGCAGGCAACCCCTATTTTATCGATCTTGATACGCTGATCGAAGAGGGGCTCTTGACCAAAAAGGACGTCAAGGATCAGCCGCCCACAACCGAATACGTGGACTACGCTCACGTGTACTACGTGCGCTATCCCCTCTTACGCCGTGCGTTTGCCCGTTTTGATTCCAAGAATTACCCGGATTACGACGCCTTCTGCCAAAAGAACGCGTTCTGGCTGGACGACTACGCAACCTTTATGACCATCAAGGGCACGTACGATTTTCAGGGTCGAAGCTCCTGGGCTCTTGCCGACCGCCGCAAGGATACGCTGCCTGCAGACAAGGAAATTGATCAGGACGAGTGCAACTTCTGGAAGTTCCTGCAGTACGAGTTCTTTACCCAGTGGGAGCGCATGCACGCATATGCCAAGGCACAGGGCATTTCTTTAGTTGGCGACATGCCCATCTACGTAGCGGACGACAGCGCAGACGTTTGGGCCAATCCCACCATGTTCTGCCTCAACGCCAAGGGCATGACCAAGACGGTCGCGGGCGTTCCTCCGGACTATTTCTCCGCCACCGGTCAGCTGTGGGGCAATCCCCTTTACGACTGGAAGGCCATGAAGGAGGACAACTTCAACTGGTGGTATCAGCGTCTGAGCGTGGCGTTCTCGCTCTTTGATATCGTGCGTATTGACCACTTCCGCGGCTTCTGCAACTACTGGTCCATCCCCGCAGGCGAGGAGACCGCCATCAACGGAAAATGGAAAAACGGCCCGGGTGCCGCTATGTTTGCCGAGCTGGAAAAGCGTTTTGGCGGCAAGATGCCCCTGATCGCAGAGGATCTTGGCGATCTGGATGCCAAGGTTTACACCATGCTGAAAAAAGTCGGCTACCCCGGTATGAAAGTTCTGCAGTTCGCATTTGACGGTGAGGACAGCGAATACTTGCCCAAGAATTATACCGAAAACTGTGTGGTCTACACCGGCACGCACGACAACCGCACCACGCTCGGCTGGCTGAATGATCGCAACTATGATCAGCGCGTGCGCTTTGAGCGCAACGTACCCGTTTACAAGGGCGCAAAGGATCTGGACCGCCTGGTTCGCTTTGCTCTGGACAGCTGTGCAGACTACTGCATCATTCCCATGCAGGATTACCTCGGTCTTGACGACGCAGCGCGTATCAACACCCCCGGTACGCTTGGCGACAACTGGAAGTGGAGACTTGCCAAGAATTACGACAAGGCATCCGTCAAAAACCACATCCGCAAGCTGACCGAGGCAAGCGGCAGAAATCAATAAAAACAGCAACACAAAAGGGTTGGCCGAAGCCAACCCTTTATTCTTTGTTTTCAGAGATCAATACTCCAGTTCAGCCAGGAAGTCGTTGATCTTGCCAAGCGCCTTATCGGTACCTCTTTGCCATTTGCTCAGTGTGGAGCCAAGCTTGTTGGACTTACCGGAGAACAAAGGACGGAGCTGGTCACGAATCGACTGACCGCCGTTGTTCATAATGATGTTGGAGCATGCGCCAACAAAGTCAAAGGTCAAGGAATTGTAGATCAGGTCCAGCATTTCCTTGGATTCGGGGTTCTGCAGATACTGGTAAGAGAGTGCGGTGGAATAGTATGCATCCACAACGGTCGCATAGCTTTCGGATGCCATGCATTCCAGCACTGCACCCATCATGGCCATGGTATCCTCGTCCGAGATCGAGCTGGAAACGCCGATACCGGTTACCTGGTCCTGTACGTAGGTTGCATAGTTTTCCTGATTTTCATCAAACTTGGGCATGGGAGCGATACCGTAGTCAAATTCTGCCAGATCGCCAACGTTGGTCTCCAGCGCGAATACCTGTACGGTTGCCATCATGCTCTTGCTTGC
>JAFQUG010000228.1 GCA_017408625.1 Clostridia bacterium
AGCTGCTTTCCTCGGGTCTCTTTGCGCCGCATTCGGAGCAGAACTTGCCCGTATTGACCGCACCGCAAGCGCACGTCCAGCCTGCTGCCGCCTCTGGCTTCTTAGCCCCGCACTCGGGGCAGAATTTGCCCTGATTGATAGCACCACAAGCGCACTTCCAGCCGCTTGCCGCAGCCTCTGCAGCCGCCTTCTTCTCTTCCGCGTCACGCGCCATCTGCGCATTGTTGGACTGACTTGCAGCCGCCATAAAGCCGCCACCCGCATTCATACCCATGCCCATGCCCATAAAGGCCTGCGCACTACCGTTCGCATTGCTGCCCGCAGCCTCAAAGCCGCGCGCCATTGCACCCTGCACGTATCCCTCGCGGATGGATGCATCGCCAAGCATTGCGCCCTGGTTACGCATATTGATCAGCTTCTTGCTTTCCTCGTCGTACGAAACGCTTGCAATACCGACCGACAGCACCTCCATGCCACGCAGAGCCTTCCAGTCTGCGTCCAGCTCGTTTGCCATATAGGTCGAGAGCTCACGCGACTTGCTTGCCACGTAGGAAATGCGGATGCCGTCTGCCGACATGCGGTTGATGGCTGCCTGCAGAGCCTCCAAGAATTCGGAGAGATACTGCTCGTTGATGGTAGCGATCTCTACGCGATCCGCGTTCTTGGGCAGAGCCTCGGTATAGAACTTGATGGGATCGGTGATCTTGATCGAATACGTGCCGTGTGCACGCAGGAACAGCTCGGCATTATAGAAATTGTCAAAATAGTTGACCGGCGCACGTGTGCCGAACTTGATGCCCTTGATCTCCTGCAGATTAATGAAGTACGCCTTTTGCGCGTAGGACGGCACGCCGCCGAACTTGACACGCGAGAAGGTGTCCTTGAGCGCATCGCCAAACTCACCGCCGAACAGCGAGGGAGCGCAGGAATTGTCCACCTTGAAATAGCCGGGCTCGGCGGTATAGTCCACCACCTTGCCGCCATCCAACAGCATCATGAACTGGCCGGGATAAACGTGAATGATCGAGCCGTTGGAGATCACGTCCTCGGTGCCCTTTTTGTTATTGCTTCTCTTGTCGCCTCTGCGAACGGTCACACCATTGGTAAAGACGGTACCCTCACCCATGGAATCGGCTTCAATGACCTCCAGCCATTGATCTGCAAGTGCACCGCCCACGGCGTGCATTGCTGCTTTGATAATACCCATTTATCTATCCTCCTTTATTTATTTCGCTTAAGCGTTGCTTCCGTACGGCAACAGCTCCAGATCCTCATTGTGCTCCAGCGCCCAGGTCACCGCCCAGTTTCCGGGGAACAGCAAGAGATCGTTACCTCTTACGTCCTGGATCCACTTGGTCTCGGCAGACAGCTTGAGCTTAGAAGGATCGATCTCCTTGCCGTCCTTGCCGCTGACGTAGCGAATGATATCGTACGGGATCTCGCGTTGAATATAGCCCACGCCATATTCGGATTGCATGCGGAACTTGAGCACGTCGTACTGCAGCACGCCCACGACGCCCACGATCACACGCTCCATACCCGAATTGGGTTCAAAGAAGATACGGATCGCACCCTCCTGCGCGATCTGATTCATGCCCTTGGCAAACTGCTTGCGCTTCATGGAGTCGATCTGCTCCACGTAGGCAAAATGCTCGGGCGTGAAGTTGGGAATGCCCTCGTACACGATCTTCATGCCGGGCTGGCAGATGGTGTCACCGATCGAGAAGATACCCGGGTCAAACACGCCGATGATATCTCCCGCATACGCCACCTCAACGCCCTCGCGCTCCTGCGCCATCATCTGCTGCGGCTGCGCAAGCTTGATATTCTTACCGCCCTGCACGTGGAAATATTCCTTACTGCGCTCAAACTTGCCCGAGCAGATACGCATAAAGGCAATTCTGTCGCGGTGTGCCTTGTTCATGTTGGCCTGGATCTTGAACACGAATGCCGAAAACCGCTCGTCGCTCGACTCGATCTCCACGTCACCCGCCTTATGAGACAGGGGTGCGGTGGTCATCTGCAAAAAGCTTTCCAAAAAGGGCTCGATACCGAAATTGTTGAGTGCCGAGCCGAAGAATACGGGCGAGAGCTTGCCTGCGCGGACCGCATCAAGGTCAAAGCCAAAGTCGGCCACGTCCAAAAGCTCAATCTGCTCGGCAAGGTTTTCACGAAGTCGCTCGCCGATCAGCTCGTCAAGACGCTCGGTGTCGTCAAAGTCCACCGCAATGCCCTGCAGTCTGTTACGGCCGCCGTGGAAATTGTCAAAGGTCAGAATCTGCTTCTTTTCGCGGTCATACACGCCCTTGAAGTCCACGCCGCAGCCGATCGGCCAGTTCATGGGATAGGTGCGGATGCCGAATTCCTGCTCCAGCTCGTCGAGCAGATCCAGAGGATCGCGCGCTTCGCGGTCTAACTTATTGATAAAGGTGAAGATCGGGATACCGCGCATCGCGCAGACCTTGAACAGCTTGCGGGTCTGTGCCTCGATGCCCTTTGCCGCGTCAATGACCATGACCGCGCTGTCGGCAGCCATCAGCGTACGGTAG